>JAZKTI010000046.1:0-13106 GCA_036625635.1 Haloarculaceae archaeon | reverse complement strand
GGGGGAACCTCGTTCGCTCGCAGTGCTCGCTCACGAGGACGCCGGTTCGCCAAACCGAGGCCTCCCTGCCTCGCGGCTCCGCCGCCTCCTTATAACGTGCCGCCTTCGGCGGCACGCGAGGTTCGGCCTTCAGGCCGCCAGGCGTTAATTACTCGGGTCGCTGGGCTCATTCCGGAGCTCAGACTTACAGGATTGCGGATTCCTGGTGGACTAAAAGGGCGAGGCCCGCTCGTGTGTCGCTGAGCGGGCCCTATCTGAACGAGCGTAGCGAGTGAAGATATCCCGCTCAGAGCGCACGAGCGGGCCGAGGGCTTTTTCGCCCTCTGCGGTTGCGGCACCTGTTCCAGCTCCACCGAGCGGGCCGAGGGCTTTTTCGCCCTCTGCGGTTGCGGCACCTGTTCCAGCTCCACCGAGCGGGCCGAGGGCTTTTTCGCCCTCTGCGGTTGCGGCAAAAGCAATCGCAGCGATTACATACACTGGACCGAGAGCGTCCAGGTCTCTCCGGGTGAGAAGGTGTCCATAACGCTACAGTTACTATTGGAGAGAGCACTGGAGGGATGCCGGAGACGACGGGACCAGCGCGAATCTTCCCAGCCAGTGAGAAGGCGAGATTCGGTTATCGGGCCGGCAGTCCGAGATTCGAGTATCGATGGGTCTCTATCCCTCTCTTCTTGTGCGTGGATGGTCAGGGAACCGCCCTCCGTCTGAGGGGGCCACTCCCCCGGGACCGGCCTCTCCGGCGGCCTGGGTACCGAGAACGGCCGGGGCGAAACCCCCTAGTAGTTCTTTGTGGGACCCTGCCGTCCGTTCGGCCGTGACGGGGACCGGAGGCGAGAAGGGATGAGCGCCCCAAAGACCGAGGGGGACGCCGGGGCAACGGAACTCGGAGAGGACGCCGCGTCGGCGGAGGCGGAGTGGCACGCGAAACCCGACGAGGAGATCCTCGAATCCCTCGAAACGGACCGCGACGGGCTCTCGGTCGAGGAGGCAGCGCGGCGCCTCGAGGAGTACGGCCCCAACCAGATTCGGAAGGGTGAGGAGGTCTCGCCGCTGTCCATCCTCGTCTCGCAGTTCCAGGACTTCCTCATCTACCTGCTCGTCCTTGCCGCGTTGCTCTCGCTTGCGGTGGGACTGCTCCCCGGTAGCAAACCGAACTACGTGGACGCCGCGCTCATCTTCGCCATCCTGCTCGCGAACGGCATCTTCGGGTTCGTCCAGGACTACCGCGCCGAGCAGTCGATGGCCGCGCTTCGCGACCTGTCCTCGCCGAACGCGACCGGCGTCCGCGATGGCGAGAAGCGCGTGATCGATGCGACCGAGGTCGTCCCCGGCGACGTCCTCGCCATCGAACAGGGCGACGCCATCCCCGCCGACGCACGGCTGCTCTCGGTGACGAACCTCCAGACGAACGAGGCCGCGCTCACAGGGGAGAGCGCGAGCGTAGCCAAGACGAGTGAGCCGATCGAGACCGAGACTCCGCTTGCCGAGCGCGAGAACATGGTCTACATGAACACGAGCGCTGTTCGCGGCCGGGGCCGTGCCGTGGTCGTCGAGACCGGCATGGAGACCGAGGTCGGCTCGATCGCCACCCAGATCCAGGAGGCCGAGGAGGAGAAGACGCCCTTCCAGGAGGAGGTCGACGACCTGGGTCGGCGGATCGGAATCGGCGTCCTCGGGCTCATCGCCCTCATCACGGTCACGCAGTTCACGGTCACCAGTGCGGCCCCCATCGCCATCCTCCTGACGGGCGTGACCCTGGCCGTCGCGGCGGTCCCAGAGGGCCTGCCGGCGGTCGTGACGCTCACCCTCGCGATGGGCTCGAGGAAGATGCTCGAGCGCAACGCGCTCGTCAGGCGGCTGCCCGTCGTCGAGAGCCTCGGGGCCGTCGACACCATCGTGACCGACAAGACCGGGACGCTGACCGAGAGTACCATGACGGTCACGCGGATGGCCTCCGGCCGGGACGTCGTCGAGGTTTCGGGCTCCGGCCTCGACCCAGAGGGCGACTTTACCCGCGACGGCGATGAGATCGACCCCCAGGAGCTCGCCCCGCTCCTCCGGTGTGGCGCCGTCTGTAACAACGCCGAGCCGGCGCCCGAGGACACCGACGATGCGTTCATCGGCGACCCGACGGAGGTGGCTCTCCTGGTCTCGGCCGCCAAGGCCGGCATCGAGGCCGACCACGAACGTCTGGCGGAGGTGCCCTTCTCGTCGGAACGCAAGCTGATGACCGTCGTCACCGGTGACGCCGAGCCCGCCCTGCCCGGGGACGAACAGGAGGCCAACCTGACAGACCAGCCGGTCGCCTACGCCAAGGGGGCCCCTGAGGTCGTCCTCGACCGGTGCGACCGGGTCGTGGCCGACGGCGAGGTGGTCGAGCTGACAGAGGATCGCCGCGCGGAGATCCTCGACCGCAACCACGAGTTCGCCGGGGATGCCCTCCGGGTCCTCGGGTTCGCCACGAACCGCGGCGTCGACCCCGACGCCGACGAGGAGGCCCTCGAGTCCGGACTGATCTTCCTCGGCCTCCAGGGCATGATCGACCCGCCACGACCCGAGGTCGCGGGCGCGGTCGCAGACTGCCGGCGCGCCGGCATCCGGGTGGTCATGGCGACCGGCGACAACCGCACGACTGCGACGGCTATCGGCGAGCAGATCGGCTTCCACTCCGAAGGGGCGATGACCGGCCAGGAAGTCGACGACCTCCCCGACGAGGAACTCGCAGCGCGCGTCGAGGACATCGAGGTCTTCGCCCGCGTGAACCCTGCTCACAAGGTCCAGATCCTCGAGGCCCTCCAGGACAACGGCCACGACGTCGCGATGACCGGCGACGGCGTCAACGACGCGCCCGCGCTCCGGAACGCCGACGTGGGCATCGCCATGGGCCAGCGCGGGACCGACGTCGCCCAGGAGGCCTCGGACATGGTCCTCCAGGACGACAACTTCCGGACCATCCGGGACGCCGTCGCAGAGGGGCGGGGCATCTTCGACAACATCCGGAAGTTCGTCAACTACCTGCTCTCGGCCAACGCCGGCGAGGTCATCGTGGTATTCCTCGGCGTGCTCCTCGGCACCGTGCTGTTCCCCGACGTCTTCGCGACCGGCGCGGGGATGACCGAGACGGCGAATGGGGCGAGCGCGAAGGAGGCGCTGGTGCTGACGCCGGTCATGCTCCTCTGGATCAACATGGTCACGGACGGGCTCCCCGCACTGGCCCTGGGCGCGGACCCGAAGGCGCCGGGCATCATGGATCGGCCACCGCGAGCCAGCGACGAGTCGGTCATCAGCAGCCGGATGATCCTCTCCATCGGGAGCATCGGCCTCGCGATGACCGTCACGGGGCTGGGCCTGTTCTTCTATGCGCTCTCGCGGACCGGCGACCTCCTCGTCGCCCAGACGCTGCTGTTTACCTTCCTCGTGACTGTCGAGATGGTGCGCATCCAGGTCATCCGGCGCCGGTACGAGCAGTCGATCCGATCGAACCCCTGGCTCGTCGTCGCCATCGGAACCTCCCTGCTCCTCCAGCTCGGCGTGCTCTATACGCCGGCAGCGGGCTTGTTCGATCTCGTCCCGGTCTCGCGAACCGGCTGGTTCTGGATCGGGATCGCCTTCCTGGGATTCGTCGTCCTGAGCCTGCTCGTCGAGACCGTCGTCGACCGGTTCCAGGCCGATCCGGCCCGGCCCTGAGCCCCCGCCCCGGCCGTCCGGCCCGGGCGACCGAGAGCCCCGTGACCAGGCCGGGTACCCCACGGAGCGTTTCGACACCCTTAACCCCAATCTCGGAATAAATCCGATAACTCGGCGGGAGCGGGCCCCGACGGGCGCCTGCCTGTGCAGGTCGGGATGTGGTCCCACGTGGGGCTGAACCACGCAAGGCCCGCAGGAGCAACCCATGGCACGAAGTTTCTACTCCCACATCCGGGACGCCTGGAAGGACCCGGACGACGGCAAGCTGGCGGAACTGCAGTGGCAACGAATGCAGGCCTGGCGCACCGAGGGCGCCGTCGAGCGCATCGACCGCCCGACGCGCCTCGACCGCGCACGCTCGCTCGGCTACAAGGCCAAGCAGGGCGTCGTGGTCGCCCGCGTGAGTGTCCGAAAGGGCGGCGCCCGCAAGCAGCGCTTCACCGCCGGCCGGCGGTCCAAGCGCCAGGGCGTCACGCGGATCACCCGCCGGAAGAACATCCAGCGCGTGGCCGAGGAGCGAAGCGCGCGCGTCTACCCGAACCTGCGGGTCCTCAACAGCTACTACGTCGGCGAGGACGGCCGACAGAAGTGGCACGAGGTGATCATGGTCGACCCGCACCACCCGGCCATCGAGAACGACGACGACCTGAACTGGATCTGCGACGACGCCCACGAGAACCGCGCGCTACGCGGGCTGACGAGTGCCGGTCAGCGGAACCGCGGCCTCGGCTCGAAGGGCAAGGGCGCCGAACACAACCGCCCGAGCGTCCACGGCGGCACGAGTCGCGGGAAGTAACAGATCATTCTTCTCGAATGCGAGTCTCCCGCGATACTCCAAGACGTTGATCGTGTGATTTTCAGGTATCGGTTCCTGAACGTCACATCATGAATCTGTGAGATTCTTGGTTGCTGAATACGAGGCGCACGTAGCTCATTAATAGCGAGCACTTTTATTTCAGTTGTGGTAGGCGCGTGTGCGAGTTTGTGCAACCTCGCCGTTGATTCCACCTGACGGGGTGGCGTCCGACGCATTGCTAGCGTCTCCGAACGAGAATACCGCTACATCACGAATGTTTATTAGGCATTGCGAATATTTTTTGTCTGTGGTTCGTTACCAAAGTTAACATTATGACACGGACAAACCGCCGCGCTGTACTCAAAGGAATCGTAGCGGGGGCAGCCAGCCTGACCGTCATCGGGCCAGCGACGGGCACTAGCGGGGCCGGTCGTTACATCGTGACGACGACCAAGGGCGGGGCCACCAAGCGACTCAAGAAGGCCGGGTTCACCGTCCAGCGCGAACTCGCCGGGGGTGACGTGCTGCTCGTCAGCGGCCGTGGGTCACCGGCCGACGTGAAGGGCGTCGGCGCGGCCGTCCGGGATGTCGAGCTCAGGCTCGAACGCCCGGAACTCGAGGAGGCCCTCGAGGAGGCCGGCGAGACCGAGGCGGAGTCGCTCTATCCATTACAGTGGGACAAGCAGACGACGAACGTCGCCGAGGCCCACGACACCACAACCGGCGAGGAGACGACGGTCGCGATCATCGACACGGGGACGGATCTCGACCATCCCGACCTGGCCCCGAACGCCGTGCCGGGGGCGCTCTTCCGGCGGGTTACCGGTGACGGCCCCAAAGACGGCGTGTTCACCGGTACCGGGAACGACGTTCGCCTGCCGAAAGACCCGCTTACCGTTGATGACGAAGTCACGAACGGCGACGGCGACGTCGTCGGGTACCACCCCGACGCGTTCGAGGTGAGCCAGATGCGAGACGCTTCGGACGACGTCGAGGGACACGGCTCACACGTCTCGGGGATCGCGGCCGCTTCGGTCGGGGAACCCGTGCTGAGTGAGGACTATACCGGGATAGCCGGTACGGCACCCGACGCGACAATCGTTCCCCACCGTGTGTTCTACTGGGAGAAGGCGGTGGTCACATACGACACTGAGAACGGTGAGACGACCGAGGAACTCGTCTACACGGCCACGACGACGGCTGACATCCTCGCGGCGATCGACTTCGCGGCCAACATACTCGGTGTTGAGGCGATGAACCTGTCCATCGGGACACCACCGCTACCACCGCAACTCAACCGGACTGGCTTCCGGCAGGCCTACCGGCTGGTCATTCAGGATGCTGTCAGTGCCGGCAGTGTAGTCGTCGTCAGTGCCGGAAACAGCGGCAAAGAACTCAACAAGGGCGGTGTGTTCACCGTGCCGAACAGCGTCCCCGGCGCGATGAGCATCTCGGCGACCGGCCCCAACGACAAGCGGGTGTTCTACTCGAATTACGGCGCCAACGAAATCAGCGTCGGCGCTCCCGGTGGTGGTTACGAGACGCTTAAAAAGACACTCTCGACCGATACTGAGTGGCCGTTCCCGACGAACCTCGTCATCTCGACGACACCACCGGATGTTTACGGTGCGGCTTACGCCTATTTTGCAGGCACATCAATGGCAGCGCCACAGGTTGCCGGGGCCGCCGCGCTGGCGGCGGCGGCGAATTCCAACCTCAACCCGAACCAGATCGAGTCGGTCATCGAGAACAACGCAAAGAAAGCGACGGGTCAACAGAAGGACGATCTCGGTGCCGGTGTGTTGGATGCGGCAGGCACCGTTGCGGGAGCTGAGAGTCGGCGGAAACGTAAGCGGAATGCAAACTGAGTATCGCGGCTGAATAATTTGCTCAGCGGCTGAGTGATTTGTTTCACTGTTTCTCTGCTGGGAGTTTCCCAACTCTGTGGTTACCGCGGTGCTGAACTCACTCTCTATATTCACCAACGAACTTGATCCGATGTTGAGTTCCATACTAATTCAAAATTGACCGGAAAGTCTAACCAATACTGGCCATCGCTATAGTCACGACCGCTGGCAATCAGGCCCGACCGCCGGGTGTGGAGCTACCCGTTTCGGTCGATCCACTCCCAGGATGTGTCGAAGTCGACCGCGGCAGCATCGTCAGCAATCGAGCGGCGCGTGGCGAGAGCCAGTTCGTCGTCGACCGGAACGGAAACGTGACGCCGGTCGTCATCGTTCGTCGAGTGGACGTAGACGGGCTTCGCGTGGTCGCCGGTCCTTCGTCGCTACTCGAACCCACCCGCGGTAACGAGTACGCGTGCCACCTCGAACCCGGTATACGTGCGGCGGCCCATCATGTGGAGTCGAGTACGTCCGGCGGCGCTTGGTTTCCGGTCGCGTTGTCGTCCGGATCGATACCGAGTTCCAGGAGCTCCTCGTCGGCCGGCGGACGGCCGATCTCCGCCCTGTGGAGGGCCACCGCCTCGTCGAGGTTTTTGAGGGCGGCTTCGCGCGGCTCACCCTGACTGCCAACCCCGGTCTGACCGTCTGTGGCACCCCCCAGCTCCCCCGTATGGACAAGTCTGATCTCCTCATCGGGCTCGTCCTCGTCCCCGTCGGCCGTCGAACCCGCCATGATCGTGTGTCGCGCGGATCGGTGTTTGAGGGTTCGGCCCTTCAGCACGCTGCACCCCTCGACAGTGGAGAACTGAGCGAGCGAGGGAGGGGGGGGACAACGAGAGACAAAGAGTAGAGGTATAGATGGGAGGAATGGGGAGCCTAAGAGAGGTAGAAAGGGGAGAAGAGGACCGAAAGAGTGAACATAGAGAAGTGGCGGTGTGAAGTGGCGGTGTGAAGTGGCGGAGTGAAGTGGCAGAGTGAACGACAGTCGGTCACTCGGGCGCGACGCCAACCGTCAGGAGCGTCCCGTGCCGTCGGTACCGGTCGACCATCGCCTCCCGCGTGTCCCAGTCCTCGGTCGGAAACGCCTCGGCGGGCGGGATCTCGACCTCGCGGTCGGGAATCTCGCCCTGTTCGGCGACGGCCAGGCCCGCCTCGCGGAAGGCCGCCCGGTACTCGCGGGCGCTCCAGCGGGTCATCTCGATGCCGAGCGTGTCCTGCCAATGGTGGGTCTGTTCGCTCTCCTCGAAGAAGTTGACCGCACAGTAGAAGGTCCCGCCGGGGCGGAGCACCCGGCGGATCTCCCGGAGCGTTTCCTGGGGATCGTGCGCGTAATAGAAGGCCTCCATAGAGAACACGTGATCGACGCCGGCGGCCCCGAACGGGAGATGTCCGAAGTCACCGCGCAGGAACCCGATCCGGTCGTCGTCGGTGTAGGAGAGCGCGTTCCGGAGCATCTCTGGGGAGGCGTCCAGGCCGTACCCGCGGCCGACGTCGGCCGTCTCCCGGAGCGCCCGGAGCACGTACCCGGAGCCGGTACCGAGATCGAGGACGGTCTCGCCGGCCTCGACGGGCATCCGGGCGAGGGCGTGCTTCGCGGTGTGCCAGTGGCGCTCCTCCATGCCCCGGTCGCGGCCCTCGGCCGCCCAGGCGTCGAACTCGGCGGGTGCACTCATGGGAGGGCCTGGGAGCCACGCGGGCTAAATCGCTTCGTCATCGGACCGCGTCCAGTCCTCGAAGAGCGCGTCGAGCACCTTCCGCTCGGCTGCCCGCAGGTGCTGGTGATAGGTCGAGGGCGAGATGTCCATCGAGGCCGCGAGGTCCTCGCCCGACACCTCCCGCGGCCAGTCGAAGAACCCACCGACGTGGGCCTTCTGGAGGGTCAGCCGCTGGCGGTCCGTCAGGGCCTCCTCGATGGCCTCGAGGAGTTCGCCCCGAGTTTGCTCCCGTCGCTCTCGCTCTCGCCTGGCGGCCAGGGCCACCGACTCGTATCGCTCCTCGAGCGCCTCGACGACGGCCCGTGCCTGGGCCCCCGCCGGGAGTTCGAAGGTCGCCCGGATCAGGCCGTCCTCGACGCGGAGCGCGGTGGTTTCCGCACCCCGCTCGGCCGCGGCGTCGACGAGCGGGGCCGCAGCCACGTTGACCTCGAGGACGGCAGATTCCTCTCCGGCGGAGACTAATCGTGCGTCGGTGATTTCCTCGTGGCCCCGTGCCGCATCGAGGAGGGCCTCCGGATCGACTCCGCTGGCGACGAAAAGCATCGTGACGGTGTCGCCGGTTCCGTAGAGGGTACCCTCGTACTCGAGGACGCACTCGAGGGTCCGCGAGAGGTCCGCGAAGAACAGCCCTGGCGCCCGTAGCGTCACCTCGAGTTCGACGACGCTGTCGGTCGCGAGGATCCGTCGCCCCTCGACGGCGTTGATCGCGGTCGAGGCCACCCTCGCCAGTATCTCCAGGAGCGCCAGTTCCCGCTCGTCGAAGGCGTCGAGGTCGGGCGCGTACAGCGCGAGGACGCCGTACTCGGTCGATCCGTACACGAGCGGGAAGGCGGCGAGCGCTCCGCCCGGGCCTGCGCCGATGCCCTCGAAGACGGCCTCGTGGACGTCGTGGACCGGGAGGTCGCTCCGGTCGCAGCACAGCTCCGGCTGCTGGCGGTCGAGGGCGAGCGCAACCGGGTCGTCGCTGTCCAGCGAAATGGCGGCGTCCTCGGGCAGTGTGGCCACGCCGGCCGACGCGGCCGGCAGAACCGCCTCCCGCCGGAGGTCGACGCGGCCCACCCAGGCGACGGCGTAGTCCTCGACACCGACGAGTTGGTCACAGACCGTGCGCTCGATGTCCGGTCGGTCCGTGGCCTGCAGAACCGCCTCCATCACGTCGACGACGAGGCCCTGGAGGCGTCCGAGGAGGTGCTCGAGTTCCCGGCCGCGCTGCTCGGTCTCGAGTTCGGCCAGCTTCCGTGCGGTGATGTCGACGTGGGCAAGGACGACGCTTCCCTCGGCCTCCGGCGGGAGCGGTGTGGCCCGCATCAGGAACCAGCGCCGCTGGTCGGGGGTGTGGCAGGGATACTCCAGGGTGAACTGGTCGCGCTCGCCCGCGATGACCTCTTCGAGGCCGTCGATGGCCGCAGCTGCGTACTCGTCCGCCTCGGTGTCGGTCGCCTGGATGTAGTTGACCCCGATCATTTCGTCGCCGTCCGGTCCCACCCCGGCGAACTCGTCCCACGCCCGGTTGGTCAGCAGGATAGTCCCCGTCTCGTCGATGACGGCCACGTTCAGCGGGAGTGTGTCCAGTGTCAGCCTAGCGAGGGAATTATTGGTCATGCAACGAGCGTCCACCTCTCTATTCAACCGAGTGTGGTCGAACATAAAAGAATTAGCGCCGAGTGACCGCCACCTTGGGTCCCAGTGAGCCGGTGGCGCCGTTCCTGCACTCCTCCCCCCCCCCGGCCTGGCCCCGGCGAGCCCAGTTCTCACTGGTAACTCTGGTAGAGGAGGACCGTCACCGCGACGGCGGCAAAGAGGTCGGGCAGGAACGTAAACGGCCCGAGCCCGATGTCGCCACGGTAGCCGAAGGCCAGGGAGATGACGGGGTTCGAGGCGAGGGCATACAGGAACAGGGCACCGGTCACGAGCAGGAGGCTTCCGGTGAACCGGTTGGGCAGGTCCCGGTACAGCGAGAGGTAGGACCAGCCAAGCGCCAGGAGCACGACGAGGTTGAACGTCGCAAGGAAGACCTTCACCAGTACGAGCGGCTCGAAGGGTGTGCCTATGGCCCCGCCAGGGCCCATCCCGGGGCCGTGTCCAATGCCCCCGCCGCCATGGAAGCCCCCGAGGATCCGGACCGGGACGTCGCTGACGAGGGCCACAACGACGCCGACGACCGTCGCCAGGGCCAGAACCAGCAAGAGCCGGCGGAGTGGGTTCCCGTCGGTGGGTCCCCCGCCGTCCGAGGCCGCCGGATCCGTCTCTCCCTGCGCGCCGCTGGTTCCCGCGGGAGTGTTCGCGGACCCTTCGTCGTGCGTCTCCCGGGACCCTGCGTCGACAGGATCGCCGGAGCCATCGGGTCGGACGGGGTTCTCGCACGTCACCAAGACTCACCTCCCTCGGTCGCGATGCCGGCCTGGTCGGCGATGTCCGCGAGCACATCGAGATTCGCTTCCATCCGGTCCGTGAGGAAGTACGTCTTCCCGTAGCCCTCGCCCATCGTCTCGAGCACGGCGTTCTCCTCGAGGAGGTCGAGGTGGTGGCGCACGGTCTTGTAGTCGAGGTCGAGTGCCTCGGAGAGCTGGTTCGCGTTCATCGGTTGGTCCTGGAGCGTCCGGATGATGCGGAGGCGGTTCTTCCCGCCGCGGGCACCGCCGATCAGCCACCAGAGGACTTTCCGCATCTACCAGATCAGCTTCGATTGTGGGACGTATCAAGGTCCCGGGTGTTCTCCGCCGGCGGTGTCGGACCGCCGAGGGCTCTGACATCCGTCGGGTCGTGCAGGAGCCGTCTCAGTTCCTGCGGGGAGTCCCACGCGGAGGAGTCCGGTGGGCACGTGTCCGACCCGCGGGAGTCCGCTCGATCGTGTGGCGACTCAGTTCATGCAGGAGCCGTCAGCGGGGCCGTGGGGGCCGCCTCCGACCATGGGCCCGTGACCCGCGGTGCCGGCGCCCTGCGGACCGTGATCTGCGGATCCCTGGTGGCCGTTCCCGGCCATGGACCCGTGTCCGGCCATGGGCCCGTGTCCGGCCGTGCCGGTCTGGTGGCCACTGCCGGCCCGGGACCCCTCACCGAGGTGCTCGGCGTCTGGGGGGCCGAGAGTCGGGTCCTCGACGCCGTAGTTCTCGAGCATGGTCCGCACCTGCGTGCGGATCGTGTCACGGTCGGCACCGTTCTGGATCATGGCGGTGACTTGGGCCCTGATGTCCTCCATCTGGGCGTCGCTCAGGCCGAACCGATCCTGGAGGCGCTCGAGGCGCTCGTCACCGGTCATCCAGGGGCTGTTGGTTCCGTTCAGGTCGCCGTCAGCGTCTGCAGTGGGGCCGGAGACTGTGTCGGCGGTGGCGGTGGTTCCCTCCCCGTCCGCTGGGGCGGCGCCAGGTCCGTAGCCAGCGGCGACGAAGCCGGTGGCGACGAGGACCACGGCAAGTGCGATTCCGAGCAGTTTCAGCGGGGTCGTCATTCTGGTCCCTCCATCCGATCCTTCGCGACGAGGGGGGATATTGATTTGCCAGGAACGTGACTGGATCGACCCGTAATTAGACCCAAATTGGGCCCAAAACCGCCCCACTCGAGCTATATGTAAGAGTATGATGGCTCGTTACGAGTTTGTGACGTGCGGCAGGTAACCGAGTGATCAGTCCCGGCCACTCGACCCTCCCCGAGCGCACGACTGGGGCGCTTCGAGTGGGAGACTGGGCCTCGCCGAGCGAGCCAGTCGTCCCACCACGAGGATGCCCCTAGTCCTCGTCGACGATCTCGAGGCCCCTGTTGTTGACGGCGGCGGGATCGAGGCCCACCTCCTCGAGGAACTGCTTGTACTCGCGCTCGCACTGTTCGGCGGCCTTCTGGCGCTCGCTGGCCCGATCACACAGCGCGACGAGGTCCTCGGGGACCTCGTTGGTGTGGACGATCCAGTGGTTGATCAGGTCGGAGAGCCGCCGGATGGGGCTGGTGAAGTGGCCGTAGATCTCGAAGTTCAGCGCGTGGTGGCCGCCGAAGGGGTCGTTCATGTACTGGGCGCGGGGCATGACCTTCATCACGGCCCACTGGATCTTGTCGAGCTGGCGCGCCGGGGCTTCCTCGAGGGTGGCGTTGACGGCCTGCCGGGGGTCGTCCCAGGCCGTGCCGGGGATCGAGACGCCGTCGAGTTCCTGGATCTCCTGGAGGGCCTTGTCCCACTCGTCGGGGGATGGCTGGGGGTGGACCCGATACATGGCCTCGACCCCCCGGTCCCACATGAGTTCGTGCGTGACGGCCTTGTTGGCCTTGAGCATGGACTCCTCGATGATGGTGTGGGCCCGGTCTCGACGGGGGTTCAGGACGAGTGAGCCCTCCTCTTTGCGCTGTTCGTGCATCCGGTCGGCGAGTTCGAAGGCCGTCACGTTCTCCTCGTGGAGGGGCGCCTCCGGGTCCTCGAGTCGCTGCTCGCACTCCGTGTAGGTCAGGCGCTCGTCGCTCTGGATGACGGACTTGTAGATGTCGATGGACTCGTAGCCGAGAGTCTCCTTGTCGAGGACCATCTCGACGGTATGGGCGAGGCGATCCTGGCCGGGCACGAGCGAGCAGACCGTCTCCGCCAGGATCGGCGGGAGCATGTGGACGGTGTATGCCGGGAGGTAAACGGTGTTCGCGCGCTCGACGGCGCTCTCCCACATCGCGGTATCGGGGGTGACGTAGTGGGTGACGTCGGCGATGTGGACCCAGAGCGTGTACTCCTCGTCGCGCTCCTCGATGGAGATGGCGTCGTCGAAGTCCTGGGCATCGATCGGGTCGGTCGTCCAGGTGGTGAGGTCTCGCAGGTCATCGCGCTCGTCGAGTTCGTCCTGGATCTCCGCCTCGACCCCCTCGGAGCGGGCCTCGGCTTCCTCGAGCACCGCCTCCGGGAACCCGTCCGGGATCTCGAACTTCTCGAAGAGGTCCTCGCGCTTGTTCTCGAGGTGGCGGGCGAGTTCCTCGTCGATCTCGACGGGGCCCTGCCCCTCGGCGGTGCCCGCCTCGGCCTGGGCGTCGGCCTCG
>JAZKTI010000045.1:0-13208 GCA_036625635.1 Haloarculaceae archaeon | reverse complement strand
GCGACGGTCTGTTGCGCCCACGTACTGAGCGACGGTCCACGACGCCCGACACAGATCTCTGAATCGCCCGTCTCGCGGCCGCATGCACCGGTTGCGCGCCCGTCAGCTCGCGGGCGGACGCCAGTCTGACGTAGTATTATTGTCCCTGCGTCCCTCGGCGCGGACGCGAATGTCAACACACACCACGACGCGAGCGAACAGCACGGGGAAGCGGTCAGGGGTATCACTGGGGTCTACAACGCCAGCAGCGCGGGGCCGGCAGTGCCAGCGCGACGAGGCTGACTGCTCGAGCTGGTCGGGTAACCCGGCGAGGCGAGCCGGCAACGCCGAAATCGCACGCCCCCACCGACTCCTCCTGGAGACCCGCGTCGCTGTCCTCGAGGCAGAGCTCGAACACAAGCAACGGGAGCTCGATGTCATCCGCTCCCAGTACGAGCGGATCATCGACGCACACGGGAGCGCCGCGAGCGAGGAGGACGGGGACGGCTTCCTGCGGTCGTTGCTCCGATAATCAGCCCGCAATCGAGGTCTGCCGTCGCGAGCTGTGCTCGGATGGGGGGTCGGCGATGCGTATTACGCCATCGGCGGTATCTGTTGATACCCGGTACCAGCGAGCGTTGCAACAGCTGCAGAGATACGAATCGACCGAAGGGATCGACCGGAGAGATCGACCGAATGGATCGACCAAATGGATCGACCGGAGGGATCGACCGAAGGGATCGACCGTTCCGGAATGATCAAACCGGATTGACTGTCAACGGCCGGGTGGGGATCCGAGCGAGTGACCCGGGGGTCGGGCGGGCCGGCAGCCTTACATCGAGTCGGTGTCCTCGGCGAGGAGGAGGTCGAAGGGGGTGTCAGCGGGTTCGTCGGCCGGCGAGAGGTAGCCCGCGGCGACGCCGGTGTAGACCTGGCCCCCAGCGAGGGAGAGGTCGAAGGAGGCAACGACGTCACCGTCGTTGGTCTCCGTGTCGCCGCGCACGTCGATGGTGTAGTCCCCGGCCGGGACCTCAACGTAGCCGGCACCGCCGAAGGGGACGCCGTCGAACAGCGCGTCGCCGCTGCTCGCGAGCGTTACGTCTACGGCGGGGGCGTCGGGCGATGCGTGGACCAGCCGGACCCGCGCGGAGTCGGTCCCGGGGTCAGAGTTGTCGTCGATCAGGACCAGCGGCGCGAAGGGCTCGTCGGCCATGTCGCCGATCTCACCGGCCGCGACGACGGTGTAGGCTGTCCCCGCATCGACGGTCAGGTCGCCGCTGAAGACCACGGTCTCGGGGTCGCCTGCGGCCGCGATCTCGACGGTGTGGGTTCCTGCCGGGAGGTCGAGGTAGGCACTGATCGCACCGAAGGTGACGTCCTCCAGCACCGCCGTCCCGTTGACCCAGACGTCCACGTTGGGGGCATTGGGGGACGCGTGGACGACGCGGACGTGGGCCGGGTCGGGGGTTGGCGTCGCCGTGGGAGTCCGGGCAGTGCCGGCGCCGCCCTCGCTCGTCGCGACCCGGAGGGCGAAGGGCGTGTCGGCGGGCTCGTCGTCGGGCGAGAGGTACCCGACGGCCAAGCCCGTGTACACGGTCCCGCCCTCGAGCGTGAGGTCGTACTCGGCGACGATGTCGCCGTCGTTGCCGTCGGTGTCGCCGCGCACCTGCACCGTGTAGGAGCCGGCTGGCACCTCGACGGTCCCGGACTCGCCGAACGCCACGCCGTCGAACAGGGCGTCGCCGCTGCTCCGTACGGTGACGTCGACCGCTGGCGCGTCGGGCGAGGCGTGAAGCAACTGGAGCCGTGCAGTGTCGCTACCGGGGTCGGTGTTGTCGTCAGCGAGGATCACCGGTTCGAAGGGCTCATCCGCCATGTCACCGATCTCCCCGGTCGCGACGATCGTGTAGGCGCTGTCGCTCTCGACGGTCACGTCCCCACTGAAGACGACCGCGTCCGGGTCGCCCGCGGCCGTGATCTCGACAGCGTGGCTCCCGGCGGGCAGGTCGAGGTAGCCGCTGACGGCTCCGAAGGGAACGTCCTCGAGCACGGCACCCCCGTTCACGTAGACGTCCACGTTTGGCGCGTTCGGCGACGCGTGGCCGACGCGCACCATCGCCGAGCCCGGCGCGGCGCTGGTGGTCGTCCCGTCCGTCGTGGGATCGCCGTCTCCGTCGCCGGCGTTCCCGCCCGCACAGCCTGCGAGGGAGATTGCGCCGGCCGCTCCGATTCCGAGCAGTACGTTCCGCCGTGTCGGTGGTATTGAATCAGTCATCGACAGCCAAACGCAGGAATGTTCGACAGGTAACACTTTTCGTGATTTAGACTCAATTCTGTCGGTACTGTCTTGCAACTGGGTCGGGAGTCCTTTGCCCTCGGCGTGAAATCGGTCGAGAGTTTCTAGTCGGAGTTGCCACAATGGCTTTTCCGGTCGGGAGGAAAGGAGCATGTAGTGACCGTGTTGGCCGTCGGTCGGGCGGGTGGTCGCAGCGCCGGAGAGCCCCCGCTCCGGCCGGGGGGAGGGGCTCAGACCCGGGTGCACCGAACCGCTGCGCGCTCGATTCCGAACGACAAGACCGGGGAACACCCAACGTGGAAGGCTCCAGATAGCGAACGCCGTACCGGCGAAGCCCCAAACGGAGCGCAGTCACATCGTCAGGTCCGTACACGGGAGAGAGGTGGGCGGCCAGTCGCTGGGTTATTATCGCTGCCGGGCGTTCCGAGGAGTATGGAGGCGGTGCTCTGGCAGGTGCTCGCGGGGACGCGCGGGGGTCCGAACCGCGCAAGAATCCTCCGCGAACTCGACGAGCGCCCCCGGAACGCAAACCGCCTCGCCGAGGACGTCGACCTGGCCTACAACACCGTCAGGCACCACCTGGAGGTCCTCGAGGAGAACGACGTCATCTCGAGCAGCGACAAGAGGTACGGCACAATCTACCTCCCGAGCGACCGCGCCCGGGCCAACTGGGAGACGGTCGAGGAGATCATCGACCAAGTAGAATGATACCCGATAGCCACACCGCAGTCGATAGTCGACCCGGTCACGGAGGAGCCCCCTCATGAGTCTGACCCTGGATGCCGCCCGCGTCGCGGCGGGACTGAACGTCGTGCTGTTGCTCGTCCTCGCGGCCATCTGGGCGCGCAACTACCGGGAGATCCGCTCCCGCCTCACGCTCGGCTCGCTCGTGTTCGCGCTGCTGCTCGGCGGCGAGAACGTCCTCGCCTTCTACTACTACACGTTCTCGGGGCTGGCGCTGTCGGCCCCCGCGATCCGCGCGATGATGTACCTCCAGATGCTCGAGACCGTCGCCATCGCCGCGCTGGTCGTCGTCACCTGGGAGTGAGCCGGCCGGGCACCCGCTTCGCCGTCCCGGGAGCCCGGGTCCGGTGACCCACCGGGCTCAGATGCCCTCCTCAGACACCGTTGTCCAGGGCGATGTACTTCGTCTCGAGGATGCGGTCGTCCTCGTCGAGGGCGGCCAGGACCTCATCGTTCACGGGATCGTCCAGCGTGTAGACCGACAGCGCCTCGCCGCCGATGGTGTCCCGGCCGTTGAACATGCCCGAGATGTTGACGTCGTGCTCGCCCAGGACGGAGCCGATGAAGCCGATGACCCCGGGCACGTCCTTGTTGCGGGCGACGAGCATGTGGCCGAAGGGAACGGCCTCGACCCTGAACTCGTCGATGCGGACGATCCGGGGTTCGTCGCCGGCGAACTGGGTGCCACAGACCGAGACGCTGTCCTCGCCGTCGCCGACCGTCACCGTAACGAGCGACTTGAAGTCCTCGGCGCTTCGGGTCTTGGACTCGCGGACGTCGATACCCCGCTCCTCGGCGATCTGGTGGGCGTTGACCGCGTTGACCTGCCACTCGAGCGGCCGGAAGACGCCCTCGAGTGCGCTCGCGGTGACGAGGTCGACGTTCTCCTGGGCGATCTCGCCGGCGTACTCGACCTCCACGGAACCGATACGGCCGTCGAAGAGCTGGACGGCGATCTTGCCGGCGGTCTCGGCCAGCTCGATGTAGGGCTCGATGGCCGTGAAGGTGCTCTCGTCGATCGAGGGGGCGTTGAGTGCGTTGCGGACGGGTTCCTCCTCGAAGGCGGCGACGATCTGTTCGGACGTCGAGACGGCGACATTCTCCTGGGCGGCCTCCGTCGACGCCCCGAGGTGGGGCGTGACCACCACGTCCTCGACGTCGAGGAGGGGGTTGTCGGGACCGACGGGCTCCGCGCCGAAGACGTCGATCGCCGCCCCGTCGAGGGGGCCGTCCTCGACGGCCGCCGCGAGCGCGGGTTCGTCGATGATCCCCCCGCGGGCACAGTTGACGACGTACCCGCCATCCATCCGGGCGAGTTCCGCCCCGCCGATCATGTGCTCGGTCTCGGGGGTCAGCGGTGTGTGGATGGTCAGGACGTCCGAGCGGTCGAGACAGGCCCCGAGGTCCTCGACAAGCTCAGCACCGATCCGGTCGGCGCGGTCCTGGCTGATGTACGGGTCGAAGGTGACGACGTCCATCCCGAGGTTGGCGAGGCGCTTTGCGACCTCCTGGCCGACGCGGCCGAACCCGACGACGCCGAGGGTCTTGCCGTTGACCTCCGTACCGAGGAAGTCGCCCTTGGCCCACTCGCCGCCACGGAGGCGGATGTGTGCCTGCGGGATCGAACGGGCCGCCGCGAACGTCATCGCCACGGTGTGTTCGGCGGCGGCCCGGACGTTCCCCTGGGGCGCGTTGGCGACGATGACGCCGTGTTCGGTCGCGGCCTCGACGTCGATGTTGTCGACGCCGATGCCCGCCCGACCGATAATGACCAGGTCGGGAGCGGCTTCGAGCACCGCCTCGGTCACCTCGGTGCCCGAGCGGACGACGAGGGCGTGCGCGTCGGCGACGGCGTCCAGGAGCGCCTGCCCCTCGACGTCGTAGGACGTCTCTACCTCGTGGCCGGCGTCCCGCAACAGATCGAGGCCGGCGTCGGCGATCGGATCCGTGACCAGGATCTTCATGCGCGAGGGAATCGGGTCGGCGGGCATAACCCTTGTTTTCTGCTCGTCGGGGTCCTGGTCGGGATGCGTGATCCCTGGCTCCTCGACGCGGCCCCCTCGACCAGGGGCTGTGAGAATCGAGGCTACCGCCGGCGGACCGAGAGTCCGTGAGTGTGGGCGAGACGCTGGGGGAACGCTCTGGACTCCGATCAGCGCCAGGCCGGCAGGGACGCCGCGTCCTCGAGGGGCAGTGTCAGGTAGGCCTCGTCTTCGGTTACGTCAGCGACCACGAATCGCTCGGTCGGTCCGTCCTCGACCGAGGCCATCACGTCCGAATCCGCTTCGAGCACCGACCTGGCAGCCGTGTCCGACTCCATGTGTGTGAATGTGTAACGACCCTATATAAATTCTCCGGAACCGCCGGAGTGGAGTTGTCCCGGAGCGGCCAGGCACCCCCACGTGGGCCTGGCCGAAGGAGGGGCCTCCGACCGACCCGTCGGATGACCCCATCGCCCGCGATCCGATTACTCCCACCACCCTGCTGGCGACCAGGGGGTGAAGGCAACGGGTAGCGGCCCAGCAGAGCAGGCCGAACGCCGTATCCGGGAGTAACGGTGGCGACGATCCAGCGAGGATCAGATGTGTAAGGTCTTAGTATATGCGGGAGAGAGATGGTGGCAGTATGAACGTCGCCGACGTCATGACGCCACGCGAGGACGTGGTCACGGTCGAGATTCCGGGTACCCGTGGCGACGTGCTCGAGTACCTCCAGGAGCAATCCTTCTCGTCGGTCCCCGTCACCAAGGAGACTGACGGTGGGGAGGCCTTCCGGGGGATCGTCACCCGGGACGCCCTCATCGAGCAGCCCGACGAGGACCAGCTCGCGCTCCTCGTCGAGGAGGTCCCCACCACGACCCAGGATACCTCTATCGGGGAGGTGGCGGCCCTGATGGTCGCAGAGGGTGCCCGCCGGATTCCCGTCGTCGACGGCCGACTCGAGGGGATCGTGACCGTCACCGACGTCGTCCGGGCCATCGCGAACGGTGACGCGAACGGCGACGTCACCGTCGAGACGCTCGCTGGCACCGAGGTGAACGCCGTCTGGACCGGCACGCCGCTCCCGGTCGCGGAGCGCGAACTCTCCTACGCCAACGTCCCCTACGCGGTCGTCCTCGACGAAGACACCGAGCCAACGGGCATGCTCACCGAGGTCGACGTCATCGACGTCGCTCGCGTGGTCGAGGGCGAGGCGGGCACCGGCGACTCCATCGCGAACCAGGACGACGACTGGGCCTGGGAGGGCATCAAGGCCGTCGGGAACCGGTACATGCCGACCCGGAACGTCGAACTCCCGGCGGGTCCCGTCTCGGAGTTCATGACCGATGACCTGATTACCGTCGGCAAGCGCCGGACGGCCATGGACGTGGCCCAGCTCATGATCGAGCACGACATCGAGCAGATTCCGGTGGTCTCCGGTGACGATCTCGTCGGCATTGTCCGGGACGTCGATCTCCTGGAGGCCGTGGAATGAGCAAGGGCGGTCAGGACCTGCCAGAACTCGCCAAGCGACGCGGCTTCTTCCTGCAGACTGCCGGTGCGTACGGCGGGGTCTCCGGTTTCTATACCTTCGGCCCGCAGGGCGCCCCGCTCAAGCGAAACATCGAGGAGAGCTGGCGGGACCGGTTCACCGTCCGCGAGGGCACCTTGGCCGTCGACGCGCCGACGATCATGCCCGAGGCCGTCTTCGAGGCCTCGGGGCACCTCGAAGGGTTCGACGACATGCTCATCGAGTGCCCCGAGTGCGGCGAGACCCACCGCGCCGACCACGTCCTCGAGGACGCGACCGACGTCGAGGACGCCGAGGGCCGCCCGATCGAGGAGGTCGAGGAACTCGTCGCTGAGTACGAACTCGTCTGTCCGACCTGCGGGGCCGGTCTCGCGGGCCAGGCCGTCGAGGAGTTCAACCTCATGTTCGAGACGAACATCGGCCCGGGCTCCTCAAGCCCCGGCTACTTGCGGCCGGAGACCGCCCAGGGAATCTTCGTCGAGTTCCCACAGCTGGCGGAGTACGCCCGGAACCAGCTCCCCTTCGCTGTCACCCAGATCGGTCGGGCCTACCGCAACGAGATCTCGCCCCGGAAGTCCCTATTGCGGGTCCGGGAATTCACCCAGGCAGAACTCGAACTCTTCTTCGATCCCGAGCGGGACGACCCCGATCTGGCGCGGGTGGCCGACGTGTCCGCGCCGTTCTACTCGATCGATGCCCAGCGGGCCGAGGGCGGCACCCGCGTCGAGGCGACCATCGACGAAGTGGTCGCGGAGGACGTCGTGGCCCAGCCCTGGATCGCCTACTACCTCGGCCTCGCCACGGCGTGGTACGAACAGATCGGCGTCGACATGGACCGGTTCCGGTTCCGCCAGCATCTCCCCGGCGAGCGCGCCCACTACGCCGCGGACTGCTGGGACGCCGAGGCCGAGGTCGACGGCGACTGGATCGAACTCGCGGGCTTCGCGTACCGGGCAGACTACGACCTCGCGAAACACGACGACCACAGCGACGACGACTACACCGTCTTCCGGCAGTACGATGAGCCCGTGACGGTCGAGCGACCCACGGTCGACCCGGACATGAGCGAACTCGGCCCGCGCTTTGGCAGTGCGGCCGGCGATGTCGCCGACGCCCTCCAGGACCTCGCGGAACGGGACCCCGATGCCTTCGCGGGCGACTCCGTGACGGTCGCGGTCGACGACGAGACCGACGAGGTGCCGACTGCCGACGCCAACTTTGCCGTCGAGGAGGTCACCGAGTCCGGCGAGCACATCATTCCCCACGTGGTCGAGCCCTCGCTGGGCATCGACCGGACCCTGTACACAGTCCTCGACCACTCGCTCCGCGTCGACGAGGTCGACGGCGAGGAGCGGACGTACCTCGCCTTGCCCCCGGCGGTCGCTCCCACAAGCGTCGGCGTCTTCCCGCTCATGGACAAGGACGGCCTCGGGGACCTCGGCCAAGAGGTCGCACGCGACCTCCGGTCGGCGGGCCTCTCGGTCACCTACGACGACGCAGGCGCCATCGGGCGACGCTACCGTCGCCAGGACGAGGTCGGGACGCCCTACTGTGTGACCGTCGACTACGAGAGTCTCGAGGACGACGACGTCACCGTCCGCCACCGGAACTCGACGGCCCAGCGCCGGGTTCCGATCCCCGACCTGCCGGCGACGCTCGTCGACCTCCGGGACGGCGACGTGGCCTTCGCCGACCTCTGATGGCGTCAGCGGGCGACCCGGAACGGTCCGCTCGCCCTGCCACCCACCCGGACACCGTCGACGGGGAGGAGGTCCTCCGGCGCCTCGTCCACGCGAGCGGGACCGCCGTCCCCGCCCTCTACCTGCTCGGGTGGGCGACCTGGCGGGCGGTCACGCTCCTGCTCGTCGCCAGCACCGCCGTCGCCCTCGTCCTCGAGGTGCTCCGCCTGTTCGTCGGCCTGGACTGGGCGATCTACGAGCACCTCACCCGGGAGTACGAGCAGGACAACCTCGCGGGCTACGCGCTCTACCTCGTCTCGAGCACCGCCGTGGCGGCGACCGTCGCGCCGCGGGTCGCGGTTCCCGCGATCCTCATGCTCACCATCGCCGATCCGATCAGCGGGCTGCTCGGATCGGGGGAGTTGCGGGCCGCCAAGCGGACGTTCGTCCTGCTCGCGACCTTCGGGGTCTGCCTGCTGCTCGCTTCGCCCTTCCTGCCGTTCCTGCCGGCACTGTTCGGCGCCCTGGCGGCGACCGCGGCGGACGGCCTGAAGCCGGTCGTGGCCGGCTACGTCGTCGACGACAACCTCACGATCCCGCCTGCAGCGGCGGGGGCGATGCTAATCGGCCTCGAGGTTCTCCCGTACTTGTAAGCGCGTCGCCGACGGCCCCGTGGTCGAGTCGTGCGATCGAGGGCCTGAGGGCCCCTCCCAGCACCCCATCCGCCGGGGTCCCTGCCCCACCACCCTATCCATCGGCACCCCTGCTCCAGCACCCTATCCATCGGCACCCCTGCCCCAGCACCTCATCCATCGGCACCCCTGCCCCACCACCCTATCCATCGGCACCCCTGCCCCACCACCCTATCCATCGGCACCGTTATATCTGCCCGCAGCCTCAGAGGTGGCTATGGCAGGGATCGCTCCGGGTGGCGTCGGGCTCTCACTCCTCTCGCTTGTCTCCATGCTGGGACTCCTCGTTGCGGCAGTCGCCTCTCTGGCCGTCGTCGGGTTCATCGCGATTTATCTCATCAGAAACAATCCCCGGGCCTTCCTGACGGTTCGCAAACTCCGGCCCGAGCCGGAACGACGTGACGACGAGCCGCCGAAGGAGTAGCAATCCCATCGGCTGTCATTCCTCCCGGATCCAATGATTGCCCCGGCACGTGCAACCGGGCGGTCACGGCGTCCAGGCCCACTGGGTTCCACCCGAGTCCCCGGCGGAGACTCGAGAGAATGGGCTCCGCCCACTCGACCGCATCCGCCTCAGGATCGCCGGCGTGTACCAGTCGAACTCGTAGTGGACGATGTCGATGCGCGATCACCCGGGCGCCCGCAGATTCTGCCGAGGTTGGAAGCGGGTCGGGACGGGTGTTTCGCCGCCGTCGGCTGCTCCGAACGTCACCTGCCTCCCTCCACTTCCGGGCCGCTCGGGGAACGCTTAACCGGAGTCCCGCGCTAGAACCGACAACATGGCAGCAAGCGACGGCGAGGGCGCCGGGGAGGGGCTCGAGCACCCACTCCTCACCCCGGGCCTCCTCGAGGAGCGCGACTACCAGCGCGCCCTCGCGGATGGCGCCCTCGCCGACCACACCCTCGTCTGCCTTCCGACCGGCCTCGGGAAGACGACGGTCAGTCTGCTCGTCACAGGCGAGCGCCTCCACGAGGTCGGCGGGAAGGCGTTGCTCCTGGCGCCGACGAAGCCGCTGGTCAGCCAACACGCCGCCTTCTACCGGGAGGCCCTCGCCGTCCCCGAGGAGGAAATCGTCGTCTTCACGGGCGAGGTACGTCCCGACGACCGCGCGGCCCTCTGGGAGGACGCGACGGTCGTGATCGCGACGCCCCAGGTCGTCGAGAACGATCTCGTCGGCAACCGAATCTCGCTGGCCGAGGTCACCCACTGCACCTTCGACGAGTGCCACCGTGCGACCGGCGAATACGCCTACAACTACATCGCCGAGCGCTACCACGCCGAGGCGGCCACCCCGCTCGTGACGGGGATGAGCGCCTCGCCGGGCGACGACGAGGAGGCCATCCTCGAGGTCTGTGGGAACCTCGGCATCGCGAACGTCGAGGTGATGACCGAGGCCGACGCCGACGTCGCCGAGTACACCCACGAGACGACTGTCGAATGGGAACGGGTCGAACTCCCGGAGGCCGTTGTCGAGATCCGCGACTTGCTCCACGAAGTCATCGAGGACCGCCTGACCGACCTGACGGAACTGGGGGTGACCGCCTCGACGGCGCCGGACGTCTCCGAGACCGAGATCCAGCGCATCCAGGGCAAACTCCGCGAACTGATGGACAACGACAAGAGCGAGGGCTACCAGGGCATGAGCCTCCTCGCGGAGGTCCGGAAGCTCCGCACGGCCGTCACGTACGTCGAGACCCAGAGCGTCGAGGCCGCCCGGCGGTACTTCGTCCGCCAGAAGGAGGCCGCCCGCTCCTCGGGGGCCTCGAAGGCAGACCAGCGGATGGTCTCGGACCCCCGCGTCCGCCGGGCGATCAAGAAGGCCCGGCGCGTCGACGACCTCCACCCGAAGTTCCGCCGGGCGCGGATGCTGCTGGCCGAAACCCTGGGCATTCGCGACGGCGAGCGCGTCATCGTCTTCACCGAGTCCCGCGACACCGCCGAGACGCTCACGGAGTTCCTCGGCGACCACTTCGACACCCGGAAGTTCGTCGGCCAGGCCGACACCGACGGCAGCGACGGGATGACCCAGACCCAGCAGCAGGACGTCCTCGAGGACTTCCGCGCCGGCAAGTTCGAGGTGCTCGTCTCGACCTCCGTCGCCGAGGAGGGCCTCGACGTCCCCGAGGTCGACCTCGTGCTGTTCTACGAACCCGTCCCGACGGCGATCCGCTCGATCCAGCGCAAGGGCCGGACGGGTCGCCAGACCGAGGGTCGCGTCGTGGTCCTCATCGCCGAGGACACGCGCGACGAGGCCTACTTCTGGAAGGCCCGCCAGGACGAGAAGCGGATGGAATCCGAACTGCGGGCCCTGAAGGGGGTCGCCGGCGACGTCGAGGCCGCCCTGACCGAACAGGGGACCCTCGACGAGGCCGGGGCAAGTGACGGCGAGCCGTCCGACCGAGGGCCTGACGGCAGTGACGGTGCGGACGCCGAGGGCGGCGCGGGCGAGAGCGACGGCGAGGGGGCCCAGGGCGAACCGGCAGGGGGCGACAGCGGCGACGCCGAGGGCCCCGGGAGCACCGACTCCGACCCCGACGGCGGGCCCTCCCAGTCCGGCCAGGTGGACGGGGCCGACGGGCAATCCGGTCTGGACGCGTTCGCGGAGGGGCCGGCCGATTCCAGCGACGGCGACGGCGGCGAGGACGGCGAAGACGCCGACGACCGCCACGACGCCGACGACGCCGACGACGGCAAGGGCGAGGGGGAGGATTCCGACGGCGTCGTCGCGGCGGCGGGGACTGGCGACGGGACAGACGGGACCGTCGAAATCGTCGCGGACCAGCGGGAACTCGACGCCGCGATCGCGCGGGACCTCTCCACCCGCGAAGGCGTCGAGACCCGCCTCGAGACCCTCGCCGTCGGCGACTACGTCCTCTCGGACCGGGTGGTCGTCGAGCGCAAGACCGTGGGGGACTTCATGGACACGCTGACCGGCGGCGACCGGTCGATCTTCGAGCAGGTCGGCGACGCGGCCCGGCACTACGGCCGACCTGTCGTCGTGATCGAGGGCGAGAACCTCTACGGGGAACGGAACGTCCACCCGAAGGCAATCCACGGTGCCCTGGCCTCCCTCGCGGTCGACTTCGGCGCGAGCGTGTTGCGGACCCGCGGCGAAGACGAGACGGCCGACCTCCTCGAGACGGTCGCCAGTCGCGAACAGGAGACCAGCGACCGCGAGGTG
The DNA here is from genome assembly GCA_036625635.1 of Haloarculaceae archaeon. Taxonomy (GTDB): domain Archaea; phylum Halobacteriota; class Halobacteria; order Halobacteriales; family Haloarculaceae; genus JAZKTI01. Next base: position 1,126 of record JAZKTI010000045.1, on the reverse strand, counting down.
AGCGTCCACGGCGAGAAGCAGTCCCGGACGGTCGCCGAACAGCAGGAGTACGTCGTCGCCTCGATCGCGGAGGTCGGGCCGGTCATCGCGCGCTCGCTCCTCGAGGAGTTCGGCAGCGTCGAAGCCGTGATGACCGCCGAGCGTGGGGATCTGCGGGACGCGGAGGGGGTCGGCGAGGTGACCGCCGACCGGATCCGCGAGGTCACCGCGAGCGAGTACGACCCGGAGGAGTAGCCCGCCAGCGATTCCTGCAGAGACAGGCGCTTACTGCATAGACGAGTGATTCCTGCGTGGACGGGCGATTCCCGGTTAGAAGAAGCGAGCCCTGGATCCCAGTGGCCGGGTGGCCAGTCGTCCTCCTGGAGAACTGCGGTCCGGGTTCGAACGGCGACGAGGGCGATTTCGAGCCACCTTTCGCGGCTCTGCGCGGGTGACGCAAACCTCGCTGGCCCTCTTGCCACAGGCGTCCCCATCCTGGCGTATGTCAGAGTCGTCGTCGGTTCCCGAAGCCCGCGAACCCCAGGACGATACGGCGGTCGCTCGCCCGCCGAACTTCGAACTGCGAAACGCCGGCGCCGGGCCGGACCCGCTCACGCTCGACCGGATCGCCAGCGAGGTGGACTTCGCAATCTTCCTCCTCCTGCGGGACTACCACTGCCCGAAGTGCCGGGCCCAGATCCAGCGCGTGGAGTCGAAAACCGAGGAGTTCGCCGCGGGCGACGCCGCCGTGATCGCCACTCTCCCGGACACCTACAAGCGGGCCGTGGACTGGCAGGAGTCCTACGACCTGTCCTTCCCCCTGCTCGCAGACCCGGGCGGCGACGTCAACGACGGCTACGACCAGCCGACGAGATTCGGTGCGCTCGGCCGTCTGCACGACTTCATCGGTCGGATGCCGAAGGCCGTGGTCCTGGACCTCCGCGGGGACGCGGAGGTTGCCTATTCCTACGAAGGGAGCACGCCCGCAGATCGACCCCAGATCGAGGAACTCTTCGACACCGTCGAGGACCTCCAGGCGGGGTTCGTCTTCGACTGCAATCTGGTGGAGTGTTGATCTGGGGGCTGTTGGGGTAACGCCAACCGACGGCTGGTGACTGGAACTGCGGCTGCAACCGGGTATTCCCAG
>JAZKTI010000044.1:0-13332 GCA_036625635.1 Haloarculaceae archaeon | reverse complement strand
GCCAGGCCAACGGCGCAGCGTTGAGGGCGCTGTCCTGTAGAGGTCCGCCGGTTCGAATCCGGTCCCACGCATTCTCGCCTCGAACGAACGTGAGAGCCGTGAGTACGGCGGCCGGATTCGAGCCCTGGACGTCGCAGCGGCCGAGCGACGCGAGATACGAGGAGCGGGAGAATCTCAGGCGGGTGAGCGGCGACTGGAAGGAGCCGCGAACAGCGAGGCCGACCCTCTTCCCCTGGTTCGAACCCGGTCCAACCCATTCCTGAATCGTCCGAACGTACGAGGCGTCTCTACGCCATCAAATTCCGATTTGAAGTCGGTCGTCGAAGACTCCGATCATTCCTGCCGGACGACTTCATCCCACGACCACAACCGTCGCGCCTGCACCACCACTGGCCCTGCCAGGTATCAGTCCTGATTTCGTTTTCTGGGGGCAACGCCAAGAGGAGTGTTTTGGTCCGGTGGTCCTGGCTCGAGACACTCTCCGAATATCAAATCCGAATATTGGACCGTCGCATTTATTACTAACCCTCAACCATTATCGAAATGGCACTGCAAGGTGCTGTGCCACCACCCACCCACCCCACCTACCCTTTGCTTTCGATGGTACCCGGCAGCTGTGCGTGTGTCTCCGCCCCGCTGCGATGAGCCGGTGGGCGGCCCTCCGACCGATCCCAGGGGCTACCAAAAGGGCCCGGAAAGCCCTCACCTCGCTCGCTAACAACCGTCAATACCGCGACCCAAAACACCTCGAAAGTCCTCCCTCGCTCTCGGATTCTGAGCGACATCTCCGTGCGTCGCTCGGATAGGGGTCGCTCAGGAACACCGCGAAACCAGGGTCGTCCCTTCAATCCACCAGGACCGTCGAATGCGCGCCGGGCCTGACTTCCTTCGGTACCAGCGCACGCAGTCGTCCACCACACCTCCCCATGGTTCCCGCGTTACCCGCTCGCGGGCCTTTCGGCACCCCGAGCGCGGGTCCCGAGGCAGTTACTATAGGTTCACCCCTGTATCGTGCGATTTCGGATGCAAACCCTGGCTGACTAACAGGGCACGGCAAGGGGTCGGTGGTCGGGCGTCGCCAGCCCTGGCCGGCCCCACCATGGCCGTGCTCGCGAGTCAGCTAACTTCGCCGTCTAAATCGGCGTCCTCGTATGCTCCCTCGGCGAGCACCTCCCGGAGCTCGGTGAGGAACTCCCAGACGTCCTGGAACCGCGTATAGAGCGGCGCCGGACAGACCCGAACGATATTCGGCGGGCGGTAGTCGACGACGACATCCCGATCCCGGAGGACGGCGCTGACACCCTCTGCCGCGGGATGCTCGAGTGCGACATGCCCGCCGCGCCGGGCGTGGTTTCGGGGCGTCCCGACGGTGACGGCCTGGTTTCCGAGGTGTTCGTCGACCAGGTGGATCAGGTAGTCGGTCAGTGCAAGAGATTTCGAGCGGACTTGCTCGATGCCCGCCTCGTGGACGAGTTCGAGCGAGCCCGCAAGCGGCGCGGCACTCAGGACCGGGACCGTGCCGATCTGCCAGGCCCCCGCCGTCCCCGCGGGTGTGAACTCCGGCTGCATGTCGAACTGCGTCTGCTTCTCGTGGCCCCACCAGCCAGTCAGGGCGGGCATTGTGCTCTGATGTTGCTCGGCGACGTACAGGCCGGCGATGGCCCCAGGGCCGGCATTGAGGTACTTGTAGCTGCACCAGACTGCGAAGTCGACCCCGATCTCCGTGAGGTCGTGCGGAACGACCCCGACCGAATGGGCGAGGTCGAAGCCCGCGAGGGCGTGGTGTTCGTGGGCCGCGCGCGTGATGCGATCGACGTCGAGCAACTGGCCGCTCCGATACAGCACGGACGGCATGAAGACGATGCCGACCTCGCGATCTTCCAGCGCCGCGACGATGTCCGCTTCCGCGACGGTCCGGCCGTCTCGGCTCTCGACGACGTGGAGGTGCTCGTCCGGGTCGAGCCCGCGCTGGCGGAGCTGTGCCCGGATTGCGTAGTGGTCGCTCGGGAAGTCGAGGTCGTTGACGAGAACGCCCGGCGGGCGGTCGCCGCGGGCGTCGAGGAAGGTCCCCACCAGCGTATGGATGTTGACTGTCGTGGTGTTGGCGACGACGGCCTCCTCGGGCCGGGCGCCGACCAGCGGCGCGAGGTCCGCACCCAGTGACTCACCGTACCGGAACCAGGGGCGGTCGGCCTCGGTCCAGCCGTCGATGCCGAGATCGCGCCACTCCGTGACGGCCCGCTCCAGGGAGGCCTCGACAGCGTCCGAGAGCGGGCCGAGGGAGTTGCCGTCCAAATAGAGGTCGCCCGGAACCGCAAAGCGCTCCCGGAACGCCGCGAGGGGGTCCTCGGCGTCGCGCTGGCGGGCGTAGGCCACATCGTCGCCGTGGGGCCGGTCCGGATCGAAGCCGGGGGACATACGACAAGCGTCGGGCACCGGTCACCCAAAGCTTTCGCCCGCCCCAGCCCCCAGCGCGAGCCAGTAGCTCTAACTGCGCGTCGATGGTTCGGTCGGTATGGACCGCGAGGCGCCGGCGACGGCCACGCTCGACCCGGAGCTCGCCGCCCTGCTCGAGCAGGGCCGGATCGCCGACCTCCCGCCCTGGCACACCATGAGCGTGGCGGAGGCCCGCCGCGTCGAAGACGAGGTCTTCGCTGCGGGTACGGGACCGCCTGTCGACAGCGTGACCGACAGGCAGATCGAGGGACAGAATGTAGATCTGCCGGGCCGGGTCTACCGGCCGGCCGAGCCGGCGGGTGGGTCCGACGAATCCCCGCCAGCCCTGGTCTTCTTCCACGGTGGCGGCTGGGTGCTGGGCACGCTCGACTCCGCGGACGACGTCTGTCGCCAGTTCGCAACCCGCCTCGGCGCGGTGGTCGTCTCCGTTGACTACCGACTCGCGCCCGAGAACCCCTTCCCCGCTGCCGTCGAGGACGCCTGGGCCGCCCTGCGGTGGGTCCGCGACGCTGCGCCGTCTCTCGGTGTCGACAGTGAGCGAATCGGCACCGCCGGGACCAGTGCGGGCGGCGGGCTGTCCGCCGCGATCGGACTCCGGGCGCGAACGGAGGACGTCCCGATCGCCGTGCAGGTGCTCTGCTATCCGATGCTCGACCCGGCGCCCGACATCGCAGACGGGACCAAGGATACCGCCGCGCGGCCCTCACTGCTCTCCCGGGGTGACGTGGACTGGTTCTGGAACCAGTACCTCGGACAGGAGGACGACACCCACGACCCGCTGGCGGCGCCGGCGCGAGCCGACACCCTCGCGGGCTGCCCGCCGACGGTCATCACGACCGCGGGCCACGACATGCTCAGGGGAGAGGGCGCCGCCTTCGCGGAAGGGCTCCGCGACGAGGGCGTCCCAACGACGGCACTCCACTACCCGACGCTGACCCACGGGTTCCTGAGTCTGACAGGATCGGTCGACCGTGCAGACGACGCCGCGGCCGAGGTGGCCGAGGCAGTGCGGGCGCAGCTGGGCATCGACCGGTCGGCACCTCGCTCCTGATGGAGGGACGGGAGACTTGGACGAGCTCAGCAACTTGGCGCTGGGCGCTCGGGGGAGCAGCCCTGCGACCCCCTCAGTAACTCCGTTCCTTGGGCTCGTAGGTCTTCTCCTCGCCCTCGAGGATGACGGGCTTGTAGTAGAGTTCCGGGGTCCCGCCTTCCCAGGACAGCATCGTGTGCTTGAGCCACTCCTCGTCTTTGCGCTCCTGGTGTTCCGCCCGCCAGTGGGCGCCGCGGAACTCGGTGCGGGCCAAGGCGCCCAGCGCGATGGCCTCGGCGACGTCGAGGAGGTTCCGGGTCTCGATCGTGTGGATGAGGTCCGTGTTGTAGGTGCGGGAGGGATCTTCGACGGCCACGTCCTGGTAGGCCTCCCGCGCATCCCGGATCTCCCGGAGCGCCTGTTCGAGGCCGTCTTTGCGCCGGAAGACGTTCACGTACTCCGTCATCGTCTCCTGGAGGGCCCTGCGGACCGCGGCGTGGTTGCGGCCCTCGCGTTCCAGCAGGGTCTCGACGCGGGTTTTCTCGGCCGCGACGGCAGCATCGACGACCTCGGCGGGCTCCTCGGTCACGGCACCCCCGTCGGCGACGACGGGGTCCCCAGGGTCGCCCACCATGCCCGGCTCGACCGGCGGGGCAACGTCGCCGTCCTCGGACTTCGCGGCCGTGCCCGTGCCGATCTTCGGCTCCTCGAGGTCCGCACCGGCGGCGTGTCGGCCCGCCAGCCCGCCGAAGACGAGCAGTTCCGGTAGGGCGTTGCCGCCCAGGCGGTTGGCGCCGTGGAGGGAGACGCAGGCTGCCTCGCCCGCCGCATAGAGGCCGGACACGCAGGTCTCGCCGTACTCGTTGACCTCGATGCCGCCCATCTGATAGTGCTGGCCGGGTTTGACGGGCATTGGCTCGTCGAGGCCGTCGACGCCCTCGAAGTCCTCGGCGAGGTGGAGGATGTTCTCCAGCCGGTCGAGAATGCGCTCTTCGCCGAGGTGGCGCATGTCGAGGTGGACGTACTCGTCCTCGGTGCCGCGGCCCTCGTTGACCTCGGTGAGTTCGGCACGAGAGACCACGTCCCGCGAGGCGAGTTCGCCCTCGTTGTTCGCGTAGCCGCGCTCGAACATGAACCGCTCCTCGTCGTCGTTGTAGAGGATGCCCCCCTCGCCGCGGACCCCTTCGGAGATGAGGACGCCGGTTGAGGGGAGCGTGGTGGGGTGGAACTGGACGAACTCCATGTCCTCCAGGGGGACGCCGGCCCGGTAGGCGATTGCCGGGCCGTCCCCGGTATTGGCGACGGCGTTCGTGGTGTGGTCGAAGGCCTGGCCGAACCCGCCGGTGGCCAGGATGACGCCGTCGCGAGCGCGGAAGCCGGCGATCTCGCCGGTCCTGATCTCGTAGGCGACGACCCCGTGGCAGGTCCGCTCGCTCGGGTCGTCCTCGGCCGTGACCGCCGCACCGGTGACGTACCATTCGTCGTAGACCTTGATGCCGCGCTTGACGACCTGCTCGTACATGGTGTGGAGCATGTGATGGCCGGTCTCGGCCCCGGCGTAGGTCGTCCGTGGGTACGAGAGGCCGCCGAAGGGCCGCTGGGAGACGGTGCCGTCCTCCTCGCGGGAGAAGGGCATTCCCCAGTGTTCGAGTTGGATGACCTCGTCGGGAGCGTTCTCGGCGAAGGTCTCGATTGCGGGGGCGTCGCCCAGGTAGTCCGAGCCCTTCATCGTGTCGTAGGCGTGGGACTCGATGGAGTCCTTGGGGTGGAGCGCGGCGTTAAGGCCGCCCTCCGCTGAACCCGTGTGGGAGCGGACGGGGTGGAGTTTCGTGACGAGGGCAACGTCTGCGCCCTCCTCGTGCGCTGCGATGGCCGCCCGGAGGCCGGCGCCGCCGGCGCCGACGACGATGACGTCGTGTTCGTACATTGTTACCAGAACTTGAGGTTCGACTTGACTGCTTCCCGCTTGAGTTCCTGAATGTGCTCCGTGAGGGGGATGTCCTTCGGGCACACGTCTGTACAGGAGAACTGGGTCTGGCACCGCCAGACGCCGTGTTCCTGCTCGAGGATCCGGAGGCGATCCTCCTTCCGGGCCTCGCCTTCGCGCTCGTCCATCGCGAACCGGTAGGCCTTGTTGATGGCCGCCGGGCCGAGGTACTGGTTGTCCCCGGCGGCGATGTTGCAGGAGGACATGCAGGCGCCACACCAGATACACCGCGTCGAGAGCTTGACCGTCTCACGGTTTTCGGGTGACTGGCGCTGTTCCTCGAGGTCGCCGTCGGGCAACTCGTCGGGGTCGAAGTAGGGCTCGACGGCCTCCATCTGGTCGTAGAAGTGCTCCATGTCGACCACGAGGTCCTTGACCACGTCCTGGTGGGGGAGTGGCTCGACCCGCACCGGCCAGGAGAGGTCCCCGATCTGGGTCTTGCAGGCCAGGCGCTGGCTCCCGTTGATGAAGAGTGCGTCGGACCCACAGACAGCCTGCCGGCAGGAGTGCCGGAATGTCAATGACGAATCGAAGTGGTCCCTGGCGTAGATGAGGGCGTCGAGGGCCGTCATGCCCTGCTGAAAGGGGACGTGGAACGTGTCGAAGCGGGGGGCGGACTTGTCGGCGATCTCCGGATCGAACCGGAAGATCTTGAGAGCGACGGTCTCTTCGGCCTCGGTGACCTCATCGGCGGCCGCTTCCCTGAGCCGGTCGGCCCGCTCGCGTCGCTCGGCCCGTCGCCGGTCACCCGGCGTTTCCTGGGCGTCCGGTGCCGCCCGGGTTGCTCCGGAGGTCTCGTCTTCGGCTGTCGATTCCTCGGTCTCGGCTGGGTCGTCGGCGTGCGTGCTCATTGTCAGACCAGGTTCGTCATGGCGATTGCGACGCGCGTGCCCTGCGCGACGAGTGCGATGCCGGCGATCGCCAACACGGCGCCGACGATCCGCGCCCGGGACCCCGACAGGCCCATGTTGACGAGGGCGTTGTAGACGCCGTTGACCCCGTGGACGGTCGCGGTCACGAGGAAGAGCCACATGGTGACGAAGTAGGCCCACTGGCTCATCCGGGCCGTGGTGCCGGCGAAGGTGATGTCCGCGGCGTGGTTCACGAAGTGCAGGAGGACGAAGTGGAAGGCCAGGACGCCGATCAGGAAGACGGCCGTGACCCGCTGGGCGAGCCACCGTCGCCCACCCCGCTCGAAGGAGGTGTAGTGTTCGGCCATCAGAGCGCACCTCCGAGGAAGGTCGGAACGCTCGCGACCGTGATCGCGCCGGTCACGATCAGGGAGACGTAGAAGGTCCGATCCTGCACCTCGAGTCCGAGACCGAGGTCGATCATCAGCAGTCGTATCCCGTTGAGGATGTGGAAGACGGCCACGGCGAACAGGCCCACCTCCAGGAACCGGACGATCAGCAACGACTCGAGCCCGTTGGGTCCGGTCAGTGTGGCGTTGTAGAGCTCCGCACCCTGGATTGCCGTGCTGAGGACTGCGATGTGCGTGAACAGGTAGCCGACGAGGATCCAGCCGGTCAGTTTGTGGAAGATCCAGGCCCACATTCCGGCCGAGAACTCCCGCCACCGTCCGTAGTTCTCGACCGTGCCGCGGTTGTACGTCTGGCTCATGTACCAAACCCTGCGAAACCCTCGCAGATAGAACTTACTACACCGGTCCGCCGTGTCGCCGAGGTGTCACCTCCCGGGGAGGACAGGCTGTTCCGGCCCCGCCACCGGCACTCGTCGTGGGCCACATCGCCATCTGGCGTACGCCGGGCGCCATCTAGCGGCCCGGGGGGGGGGCGGTCTCTCCTGCGGTCGCAATCTTCACCTCCGACGAATGGCGCTACTCCTCGCCCTCTCCGCCAACCGACTCAATGCCGAACGGTAACGGTTCGGCGAACGAGCAGTTTTCAAAACTGCCATCGGGACACACGGCGGCGGTGCCTGGCTCGTGGATCCCGAGGATCCGCTGAACCCACAGGTCTGTTCCCGACAGGCGTTCGTGCAGGCGTTCATCGAGCGGGACGCGACGAGACACGAGGACTACCGGGTCTACGTCGTCGGCGACACCGTGGTGGGAGCGATGACTCGGGTCGCCCCTGATGGCGAGTGGCGGAGGAACGTCGCCCTGGGCGGCGACGCCCTCGACGCGACGGCAGACCTTCCCGACGAGGTCTACGACCTCGCACTGGAGGCGACGGACGTAATCGGCCTGGACTACGCCGGCGTCGACGTCGTCGAGGGCGAGGTGGCTACTACGTCCTCGAGGTGAATCCCACTGCCGGCTTCAAAGGCCTCTACGAGGCCGCGGGGCGGAGCCCGGCCCTCACATCGCCCGGCTTGCCATCGAGCGGGCCGGCGGATCCGTCGACCCGGCGGACGTCGAGGACCTCTCGCGCACGCTCGACGATTCCGTTCCCGCGTGCAAGCCCAGGCCGGCCCGACAGGTCCGACCCGACCGGGTCGTCGTCGGCTTCGTCGAAGAGGTGGTCGTGAGCCGGACCCGCGGCTCGGAAACCATCCTGGCGAAGTCGGACACCGGGGCTACCCGCACCAGCATCGACAACGAATTCGCCGCACGCATCGGAACGGGCCCGATCACCGACAGCGTGACCGTCCGTTCGGGCAGCGCCAAGTCCGGGAAGTCCCGCCCCGTGGTCGACCTCGTCGTCGGCGGCGGCACCCAGCACACGGTCACCGCGAGCGTCGAAGACCGTTCGCATATGGACTACCAACTGCTGCTCTGGCGAGACATCCTCGAGCACTACCACGTGGACGTAACCAGGCGGGCCGACGAGCGCGGCGGCGAGAACGCGACCGTCGAGGAGGAGTGACGGGGTTCGCTCCTCGCCAGGCAGTCGTCACCGGATACGAGGCGTTACCTGCTGCGAGGCGTTACCTACTGCGAGGCGTTACCTGCTGCGAGGCGTTACCTGCTGCGAGGCGTTACCGGCTGCGAGGCGTCACAGGAAACGAGGATCCCCAACCACGAAGCCTCACCGGACGAGGTACGGATCCACGCCCGGGAGATACCGCCCGAGGTCGGCCTCCTGTCGGAAGTCCCGCGACCTGAGATCGGCCAGTGCACGGAGGATCGCCTCTGCGTCCTCACCCACCCGGTCGCGGGGGTCCGTTATCGGCAGGACGAGGAAGTCCGATCCACGGAGGTCCCGGCCCTGCAGGGCCTCTACGTCCGACGCGTCCTCGTCCCGCGCGGGCTACGTGCGAAGGACGTGACGCGTCGCCGGTTCGCCGACGGGGAGGAGGACGTGAGCAGTCACGGCGCGAAGTTCGGCGTCGAAGACGGGTTCGAGTCTGGCGTAGTTGGCGTCACTCGGACCCGAGTCCGCTGGCTCGCAGGCGTGGAGGTACAGAGAGGTAGGTCCGGGCCAGTTCGAGAATCTCTCGGTCCGGATTCCACTGGCGGACGAGGCCAGCCTCCGTTAGCACCCCGAAGAACGCGTCTGACCAGAGGGACCCGGTGAAGGGAATCCCGACATCGAAGCCCCCGTGAACGCCGGGGTGGTCGCCGACGACGTGGAAGTCTGCGGCGACGTCGCCGTAGTCTGACACGCCCCGGTCGCAGGGCAGCGACAGTCAGACGGAATTGTTCGGCCGGTCGGAGACGAGCACCACGAGTGATTCGACCGGTGGCGACCGACTTCAGCCTCCCGGTTCTGGGACTCCCTGCGGGAGGGTGGAAGACCGGCGTGGCGTGTTGGGTGGGAGAACCGGTCGCAGGGCCTTCCCTCGAGAGTTCGATGGCAGCGAGTTGTACCGATGATCCGGCCGGCCGACTTCGACCAAACCGGTTACCGGCGGGTGGGCAGCCAGCGTGGGGTCATCCGTCTCCTGGCGCCACGGATTCCGCGCTGCTTTCGTCGTGCTCGTCGGCGGCGAGGTCGGCGCGCTCGGCCTCGTCGGCGTAGATCCACTCGACCTTCTCCTCGAAGGCCTCCGTAATGTTCCGGCGCTTCTTCTTCATCGAGGGCGTTAGAAGATCGTTCTCGGCGGTCCACTCCCGGGAGACCAGTGCGAACTCCTTGATGGTCTCGACCGTCTCGAGGTCCTCATTGACCTCGTCGACGGCCTCCTGGACCCACTCGCGGACCCGTTGATCCTCGCACTTTGCATCGTCGTCTGGCGGCAGGTCCACGTCGTTCCGCTCGGCCCACTGGTCGAGTTTCCCGAAGTTCGGGACGATCAATCCCCCGACGAACTTCCGGCCGTCGCCGACGATCATCGCCTGGTCGATCCGTTCGTTGGTCGCGAACCTGTCTTCGATCGGTGCCGGCGCGACGTTCTTCCCCGTCGACAGCACCATGATCTGCTTGAGGCGGTCGCGGAAGATCAGGTAGTCGTCGTAGGTCTGCTCGACGAGGTCGCCCGTCCGGAACCAGCCGTCGTCCGTGAACGAGGCAGCGGTCTCGTCCGGCTTCTCCCAGTAGCCGTCGGCCACGTTGTCCCCGCGGACGAGGAGTTCGCCGACCGGGCCGGCCGCCATCCGAAACTGTCCCTCCGCGACGACCGACTCGTCGAGGTCGACCTCGACGCCGACCAGCGGTACCCCCATGGTCCCCGGTCTGATGTCCTCCGGCGGGTTGACCGAGACGACCGGCGCGGTCTCAGTCAGGCCGTAGCCCTCGATCACCGTGACGCCCATGCCGATGAAGACCTTCGCGAGGTCCTCGCTGAGGCTCCCGCCCCCGGAGACCATGAACTCGAGGTTGCCGCCGACGCCCTCCCTGACGGAGCTGTAGACCAGGCGATCCGCGATCCCGTGTCGCGCTTTGAGCCAGGCCCCGGGCTCGTCCGTCTCGGTCCACTCGCGGGCGACGTCGACCGCCCAGTTGAAGATCCGCTCCGTGATCGGCGATTCGCTGGCCTGCTCGCGGATGGTCTCGTACAGGCGCTCGTAGACGCGCGGGACGCTCGCACCCATCGTCGGTCGGATCTTCTCAAAGTCCTCGGCCAGCGTGTCCGGGTGCTCGGCGTAGGCGACGGTGGCACCGCGACCGAACAGCACGAAGTGGCCCACCAACCGTTCGAAGACGTGGGCAAGCGGCAGGAAGGAGATGGAGACGGTGTCGGTATCGAGAGTGGGGTCGTCCGAGGTTTTGTCGGGTCTGGGCCCCATCCGTTTGGTGACCTGGTCGACGTTCGCACGGAAGTTTCGGTGGGTCAGCCGGACGCCCTTTGGCTTTCCGGTGGTCCCCGAGGTGTAGATAAGACTCGCGAGGTCCGTCGGGTCGCGCGCTTCGAGCCAGCCGCGGTAGGTCTCCAGGTCGAATGCCTCCTCGCCGAGTTCGTAGACGTCTCCGAGAGTGTGGACGTCCTCGCGGTGGCGGTGGACTTCGGGTTCCTCGAGGAGAACGAAGAACTCGAGATCGAGGTCCTCCTCGACCTCGAGGACCCGCTCCAGGAGTTCCTCGTCCTCGACCACGAGGCCCATAGCATCGGGATCGTCGAGGAGATAGCGCACCTGCTGGGGCGAGGACTCGGTGTAGACCGTCGTCACGACCGCGCCGGCAGCCAGCAGCGCGAGGTCGCTGTGGGCCCACTCCATGCGCGTGTTGGCGAAGATGCCGACGCGGTCGTCGGCCTCAACCCCGAGTTCGCGAAAGCCCGCCGCGAGGTATCGGACGATCTCGCGCATCTCGCCGTAAGTGAGTGGGTGGAACTCGCCGGTCGCTGCGGGTGGAACGACCTCGTCGGCGACCAGCGACCGCCGGTAGATCCCACCCTTGTACCGCTGTGCTTCGAGATCGAGGTGGCGTTCCGCGCTCTCCTCGAAGAGTTCTGGGATCGTTCCCTCCCCCATCAGGTCATCTTCGTAGGCGCGCTCGGCCTGCACCCACGCCGGTTCCGACTGCGACCCTGGCATAGTAGCGCCCTACGTGACCCGAGTAAAAATAGCCTCGCTCGCCGTTCGGGCGGTTGGGACCGAGGGCCACTGCTCGCTCCTCCGGCGGTGTGGAGACGGGTCATCCGGCCGAGTCACGGAGCCAGTTTCACGAACGCATTTATCGGCCGACGCCACAAACGGTGGCCATGAACGAGGACGCAACCGAGGACGCCTGGTTCGAGGGCCTCCATCCAGGCGACGTCGACGCTGGCGCCATGGCCGTCAGGCGGGGTCGGGCAGCGGGGCCGCGAGACTGGCCGGCGCTGGCCGTCGAGACCGAGTACGTCGCCGACCGTAGAGCCTACTACGACGCGCTCCACGAGGCGACAGTCGCCGCCGCGAGGAGGGCCGCGGCCGAGCGCGAGCGTGCCGAGGACCAGCAGGTGGTCCATGCCGTCCGGGCACTGGAGGACTGCGACCGGACCGCGAACGAACTCGCCGAGCGGGTCACCGAGTGGGCGGGCAGCCGGTACGAAGACGGCCCAACCGGCGTCGATGGTGCCAGAGCCGTGGCCTCTGGCGAGGTCGGTCCTCGTGACGAAAGTCCGGGGAACGAGGGCCCCGGTGAGGAGGGCCCCGGTGAGGAGGGCCCCGGTGACGAGGGCCCCGGTAACGAGGGCCCCGATAAGGCAGGCTGGGAGTCGACCGCGGTCGACGACCGCCTCCGCTCACTGGCCGAACGGGTACGGGACCTCGACGATGAAGCCGACGATCTCCGCGTGTTCCTCCAGCGGACGATGCCAGGTCTCGCACCGAACCTGTCGGCACTCGCGGGTCCGATTCTCGCCGCTCGCCTCGTCGCGCTCGCGGGCGGTCTCGAGGACCTCGCCAAACTCCCGAGCGGGACGGTCCAGGTCCTCGGTGCCGAGGACGCCCTCTTCGCCCACCTCCAGGGCGACGCCCCGTCGCCGAAACATGGCGTCATCTACACCCACGACGCCGTCAGAGAGACCCGGCCCGAGGACCGCGGGTCTGCGGCGCGAGCACTGGCCGGCAAACTCAGCATCGCCGCCCGAATCGACCATTACAGCGGCGACCACAGGCCGTCGCTCGAGGCCGACCTCGCCGAACGGATCGACCGCATCAGGACGCGAGCGGAGGCGGGGGACTCGTGACGGGTTCGCCGCAGTCGGCGACCGGACCCGAGAAAGTCGGGGGTGAGTTACGATGACCCTCCCGGCCGGTATCGAGCGCCGCGAGGTCGACGGGGAGTCGGCCCTGGCGACCAGGGGGCCGCCAGTGGGGACCGAGGCCGTGGCCGAGGAGTGGCGGCGGTGGGACCCACGTCGGTCGAAGCTCGCGGCCATGCTGGAACTCGGCCTCGACACGGGCCCGCTCGACGGCCCGGTGCTTTACCTCGGTGCCGCCGCTGGGACGACCGTCAGCCACGTCGCGGACGTCGGCGGGCCCACCTACGCGGTCGAGTTTGCGCCCCGTCCGATGCGGGACCTGGTCGACGTCGCCGCCGACCGGGACAACCTCTTCCCTCTCCTCAAGGACGCCCGTGCGCCCGAGAGGTACGCCCACGTGGTCGAACCGGTGACTGTCCTGGTTCAGGACGTCGCGACTCGCGGGCAGGCAGACGTCGCGCTCGCGAACCGCCAGTTCCTCGACCCCGACGGCCGGCTCCTCCTGTCGGTGAAGGCCCGGAGCGAGGACGTTACCCGCGACCCGAACGCTGTCTTCGATGAGGTGCTTGACCGACTGGAAACCGGCTTCGACGTCGAGTCGACGGTCGATCTTGCCCCGTTCCACGACGACCACCTCGCCGTCCTCGCCGTTCCAGCGTAAGACACAGGCCGTGTTGGCGGGGGGGTGTGGCCAGCGGGCGACCTGTCGGTGTCCACGCTGCATTGCTTGTGTCAACGTTGCATTGCTGGTATCCACGTTGTATTACTGATTTCCAGGTTGAACTGCCGGTGTGCAGGTTGAACTGCCGGTGTGCAGGTTGAACTGCCG
>JAZKTI010000043.1:0-13430 GCA_036625635.1 Haloarculaceae archaeon | reverse complement strand
GAAAATACCAATAGCAGGTAAACCTCCGAACGGCACAGTTTCCTCCAGTGGTCCACTCGGCGCGTGCCGCCGAGCGTCCGAGTGAGGTGAGCGAAGCGAACCCGAACGAGGTCGCGAGGCGGACGCGCGAGGGGCGAGGAGCGTAGCGAGTGAGCGAAGCGAACGAGCGAGCACCGCAGTCGGCTGGGGAGGCTCGAGGTGCGGTGGTATTCCTGGCGGAATGAAAGGGCGAGGCTCGCTCGCGCTTGTTGAGTCGCTGAGCGACCACTATCCGAGCGAAGCGAGGATATGTCGCTCAGCGACCGCGAGCGGGCCGAGGGCTTTCTGGCGGTTTGCGGATGGAGTGGATACAACAGCAGAGAGCGGGCCGAGGGCTTTCAGGGCGTTTGCGGCGGGGTTGCTGACAACTCCGGCGAGCGGGCCGAGGGCGTGGCTGTCTGCGGGTACGGCCTTGTTTCGGTTCGAACGCGAGGTGAGGAAAGGACTCCCGGGGCCTCTGCGACGGTGGTGGTCGTCGAGACTTCTCCACCTCCCAGGAATGCATACGCCAATCGATCCCTTCCACCCAATATCTCTAGAACACGGACTGGACGAGGTCCAGGGCATCCTCGCGGTCCTCCCAGGGGACGAAGACCGCGAGCGAGGTCGCGCTCGTGATGACGTCGTTGATGTAGATGTGCTCCTTGGAGAGGGGCGCGAGGATGGCGTTCACCGTCCCGCCCTGTTCCTGGATGTCGCCGCCGGTGACGCGGATGACGGCAATCCCCTCCTCGACGGTCAGGCTCGAGAGCACCGGATCGTCGACGACTTCGTCGTGGAGGAGCGTCTCGGCCTCCTCGGCGTGCTTGGCGTCGATGTAGAAGGAGATGGAATCCATGCCGCTGGCGATGGTCTGGACGTTGATGTCCGCCTCGGCGAGGGCGGTCGAGAGCTGGGCGAGGATGCCCGGCTTGTTCCGGATGGCCCGGCCGGCGAGGGTGACGCAGACGAGTTCGCGCTCGTGGAGGTCGATGATGTTCTCGAACTGGCCCTCGATCGAGGTGCCGCCGGTGAGCAGGTCGCCGTGCTGGTAGTGAAGGACGCGGACGTCGAAGTCGTCGGTCTTGTAGCTCAGTGCCGAGGGCGCGACCACCTCGGCTCCCCGGAAGGAGAGGCTCCGGAGTTCGTCCACGGTGATCTCCCCGACGTTCCTGGCCCCCTCGACCACGTACGGGTCGCCGGTCATGACGCCCTCGACGTCGGTCACGATGACCACCTCGTCGGCGTCCATGTAGTTCCCCAGCATGATGGCGGTGGTGTCGCTGCCGCCCCGCCCCAGCGTGGTGATCGTCCCGTCGTGGTCCTGCGCGAGGAACCCCGTGATGACCGGGACGAGGCCCTCGGCCATCTGCTCGGCGCACCCGGCCGCCCGCTTCTTCGTCTCCTCCACGTCGACCTCGCCGTACTCGTCGGTGATGATCGGCCAGTCGGCCCGCCCGGGTTCGAGGAACTCGGCCTCGATGCCGCGGGCCTCGAGTGCACCCTTGACCATCCGGACCGAGGTCCGCTCGCCCATGCTCACGATCTCGGCACGGTCGGCCTCGGTGGCGTCGAACTTCATCTCGCCGATCAGGGTGTCGGTCGTTCCCCCCATCGCGCTGACCACGACTGCCATCTCGTGGCCCGCTCCGACGGCGTCGGCGATGGAATCGGCCGCCCGGTTGATCCGGTCGCCGTCGGCGACGCTGGTCCCACCGAACTTCGCGACTACCCGCACGCGACCACCCCGACGCGTATTACAGCAGTCATTGCCGCCCCCCTTCGAAGTCGCCGTGAATAACTGTGTTCATTGGCGGTCCGGTCTTCCCCGGGGGGGGGGGTTGCGCGCGTCGGGTTTTATCACCCAGCCACGCGGACCGGTGTCCATGGAGGTGCGCGACGCGGTCGAGGCAGACGCCGAACGACTCGCCAGCCTGACCGAGGCTCCATGCGACGTCATGCGAAACCTCGTGCACGACCGCACGGTCCGCGTCGCGGAGGACGGCGAGGAGATCGCCGCCTTCGTCAGCTTCGACGCCCGCGCGGATACGGTCCACGTCACGCAACTCGAGGGCGACCCCGATGCCTTTGACCCGCTGCTCGCCGAGCCCGTTGCCTTCGCCCGAACCGAGGACATGGCGGTGGAACTTCTGGTCCCGGCCGAGGAGGAGTCCCTCGAGGAGGCTGCCATCGAGGCGGGCTTTTCGCTGGTCGGGAGCGGTCCGAGCTTCGGTGGCGAGCCGACGACGAGGTACCGGCTCGAGCCCGGAGCCGCGGACTGAGAGTCTCTGGAGCAAGAGCAAGGGGTATAGGACCTGTGGAGCGAGGGCAAGGGGTGTAGGACCTGTGGAGCGAGGGCAAGGGGTGTGTTGGCCGTGCGGCGTGGTGCCGGCGGCTATCGGTCCTCGGGACCCACTGTCGGGTAGCCCACCGGCGCTCCACGGCCCGCAGAGTTATGGCAGGGTCGGGCGAAGCCCCGAGGACCCATGGCCAGCACCCTCGCGGAACCCGCCGTGCTGGCGGCCGCGAAGGACGCGCTCTACCCCGGTGTCGAGCACGCGCCGGGCCGCTACGCCGTCACGGAAACCCAGTTCACTGCCGAGGCCTGGGGTGACTGGCCGATCCCGGCGGAGATCCGGGACCGGCTCGCGCCGTACAACGCCGTCCGCCTGGCCTCCGGTGAGCCCGACCTGCTGGCGGTCGGCATCCCCGACACCGAGGTCCTCGACGCCGACGCCGCGGGCACGCCCGTGGTCGCGGTCGAGGCCAAGGGGACCGCCGGGCGGCCGGGAAGCGTCGACGTCGGCCGGGGCATCGAGCAGGCCCACTCCCACTTCCCGGAGGTGAACCTCGGCTTCGTCGCCGCACCGGCCGACAGCGTCTCCGAAACCCACCGCGCGCTGGCACGCGACCTCAACGTCGGGATCGTCGGCGTCGACGACCCGGACACCGCCACGGTTCTGGAGCCGGCACGGGTGACCGGCGCCGGGGACTTCTCGACGGACGTCGACGCGATCCGCTTTCAGGCGAGGTCCCACCGCCTGACCGAGGGCAGCTTTCCCGTCAACCACCCGAAAAACTACCTCGGGTACGCCCTCGCCCTGGCCGCCGAGGGAGCGACGGCGGCTGTCTACGCAGACCACGTCATCCGACTCCCCGATGCGGGACGGCGGGGCGCGATCCTGCTCGGGCTGGTGGAGGAGCGCCCCGACGGCGACTACCTGACCCACGCCGGCGCGGAGGTCGTCCGGTTCGCCCGCCACCAGGAGGGGGGCGTCGCCGCGGCTCTCGAGCTATTCCAGGAGTGGTCGGGCAAGCGGAAGCGGTTCACCGAGTACGCCCCACGCTGGGCGCAACTGGCCAGAGCCGTGGCGGTGCGCTACGAGCCCACGCAGCTGGTCCTCGACGCCCTCGAGGGGCTCCACCGTGACGGCCGCCCGGCCCCGACGCTCCCGGCGCTCGCGAAGCGCGCGGTACAACTCGACAGACCCCTCGCGGTCGAGGTGTTCTTCGCGAAGGGGGCCCGGTCCGACGTGCTGACGCGGGAGGGCGACCTCGTCGAGACGGCGCTCGCGGACCCCGCGGTGTTCAAGTCCGGCGTCCACTTCCAGTTCAAGGCCCAGCTCTTCCACGTCGGGCTCCTGACGACCGGCGGGACGGACGACGCTGCGGCGGCCCTGGCGGACGAGTGGCGTCTCGAACACCCGGTCGGGACCCCCGGGGTCTGAGTCACGGTGTGCGTCGCCACCGACCGCCGCCCACTCCCCGCCCCGCAGGTTTTTGTAGGATGACGAGACCACCACACGCCGAATGGACATCTCCTTGCGCGTCGTCGGCGAGGACGGCGTCGAACGAGAAGTAGCGGGCCATCGACGCCCGGGCTGGACGTCGATGCCGGATCCCTGCCCGGGCTGTGGGGCGAGGACCTTCCGGCACTTCCAGGCCCGGGCCGGTCGCTACGGGTGCCGAAACGGGATACTCCAGCACCGAAGCGAGTACTGGGACGGGCAGCGGGCGCTCCTCACACGGTGTCTGCACTGCGACCTGGTCCTGTACAAGCACCCCGCGGTGGACCTGCTGTTCGACGAGGCGGGCAGCGGGGGCGGCACGGTCGTCGACCGCTGACAGGGCCAGGATGGCGACGTTCGACAGGCCCACGGTCGCCAGCTAACGGGACCACGGACGCGACGGCCAGGGTAACGATCGGTCCGGGACGATCGCCGCTTCCGTCGGCCTACATGAAGTCCGCGATGCCGCTTTGCTTGTTCTGGTCGTCCTCGAAGATGCGCTCGATGCGGCGGTCGAGGATCTCCAGGCGCTGTTTGGTGTACTCCCGGGCGCCGAACTCCTCGGCGACCCGTTTGGCCGTGGCCATGTACTTCGTCACCGAGCCCTCGTGGACGGTGAGGTTGACGTCGCCGCCACACTCTCGACAGGTCCCAGTCAGGGGCATCCGCCGGTACTTCTCGCCACAGCTCAGACACCGGACCTCCTGGCGGGAAAAGGCCCGAAGGTTGCCGATGATGTCCGGCAGGAAGTGGTACTCGATGATCCGTTCGGCGACGTCGGTCTCGTCGACGGCGCGGAGCCGCCGCGAGAGTTCGAGCTGGGCGTCCATCTTCTCCTGCATCGGCCCCAGTGTCTTGTAGGCCGACAGCGCGGGCCCGGCGGCGATGTTCGAGGTGTCGTGGGTGTGGTCGAAGCCGGCGTACTCCCGGTCGGTCCCGAGGGTGTCCTCGGCGAGGGTCATGACGTCCGCGACGGCCTCTGGGTCCGCCATCTCGCGGGTGGCCTCGTAGAACTCGCGGGGATACTCCCGCACGACGTCCATGTTGTGGGCCTCGTCGTCGATCTCGGTGGGGTCGATGCGCGAGGACATGACGAGTGGGGCGTCCATGCGGCCACCCCGCTGGTCGGGCAGGTACTGCTTCGAGAAGTTGAGGAGGCCGTCGAGGAGGAGCATGACGCAGTCCTCGTCGCCGTCGCATTGCTTTTGAACCGTGTCGTTCGCAACGAGCGAGTGCGTGGATTCGACCGTGAGACAGTAGGTCGCGTCGATGTTTGGCTCGAGGTACCGCACCGAGTCGACCGTTTCGACCAGGTAATCGCGCTTACCGCCGTCGAAGGCCCGGCGGCCTTGGTAGGGGACGGACTCGACCTGCGACTCGAGGACGGATTGCTTGCGAGAGAGGTGAAAGCCCACCTCCTCCGCGAATCGGACCGCATCCTCCGACGTGATCCTGAGCACGTAGGACCACGAGGATCTTTCTGCGTCCCCTTCGTCATAGTACTCTGAAAACTTCTCGTGGAGCGGGACTGGTTCGCGGATGTCGGCGCGACTGACGATACCCAACCGCTTCAGGAGGGCGAACAAGTCTTCCTTCAATTCCGGACTGACAGTGGTCGTTTCGACGACGAGGGAGCTCGACGAGACGTTCCCATCGCCACTGAAATACCCCCTGAGAAAGGCCGAGACAGTCTCGTCAGGCGCCCCGAAGATGCAATCGGGTACGCGCTTCGTATGAGCGAAGATGCCTGCCTCCAGTACCGAATCGAAGAAGGCTCGCAGCAGGCGTCCCGACACCGTAATCTTCGCATCATTTTCGGCGTACGGATCGACGCCAAATTCACGTGAAAGCACTTCCAGATAGAACTCTCGCGCCTCGGACTCGGTGCCACAGAGTGTCGTCTGATGGATCGTCCCCTTTGGCGTGGCCTGCTCCCGGGCGAATCCCTCGGCAGCGTAATAGCCGATCACCGTCGCAACTCGCTCATCGAGAGTGATCATCCGGTGGATTTCAGCCGTGTCTCGTTTCATTCCGAGTTTGACGTCTTCAGGCACGAACTCACACAGTGCCTCGGTCGATTCCAGGAACTCGAGGAGTATGCTGGCCGGGATGCGCTCTCGATAGAGGTAGTTGCTCAGTGTTTTGTGGGACATGTCCAGGTACGCCGCCGTACTCTGGAGCGGGTAGAATCGACCCTCCCACTCATCTGCAAGCGCCCGTTCGAAGAGGTCGTAGAGGGTTCGCTTCCCCATCCCGATCACCATCAGCCGTTCAGTATCCACAGTATCGAGTTGGACGAACTCCTCGAGGAGGTCGAACTGAGCCGACTCCCCGGTGGGATCGACAACCTCGAGATGGTTCGGGGTTACCACCGAGTCGGTCTCGCAGACTTCGGCGGCCCGCTTTTCGGCTAGCGACCCTTCCTGGACGACCTGGATCCGATGGTCCGGTGTCACCTCGAGTTCCCGGCCGCTCCTCGTCTCGATCTTCACCATGTGGGAGGGAGCGACGTGTTTCGAGAGCGATTGTACCCGCTTTCTCACCAACGCGCCATCCTCGGTTAGACTCGGCACGTGGATATCCTGCTCGAGATCCTGGATCTGCGTGCCGAAGTCGTCCCTTCTCGGCTCCGTCAGCCGCGGTTCGATGACCTCCTGAATCTGTTGATGTAACCAATCGCCGGATTCGTCCTGTACCCAGATTTTGGTCTCGGGGTGGAAACAGTTCCGCCGCTTCGACGCGTGAAAGTACGGGTGCGCGTACCCGACCGCGGCCGTCGTGAACCCGACAACCCGGCCCACCACCGCCGCGCTCGTGTGGGGGGCCATCCCGAAGACCAGCTCCCCCACGAGGTCCTCCCGGTCCTCGAGTTCGTAGTACGGCTCCAGCCCGTAGTACTCAGCGAGCAGTTCGTCAACGAAGTCGGCGGTCCGGAGCATGTGCTCGGCGGCGCCGTCCGAGAGCACCACGTCCTGGACCTTCAGGGAGACCAGCTGGTCGTCGTGGCGGAGTGGCTCGCCGTGGACGTCAATCTCGTAGCCCAGTTCCTGGAGGTCCTCGGCGGTCACGTCGAGTTCCGAGGGCCGCACCGCGGTGACGGGCAGGTCGGTCATGTCGTACCGGACCGTTCCGTCCTTGAACGTCGAGACGTCATGTTTCGCCCGGAGGATCCCCTTCTCCAGAGGTTCGGGCGTCTTCGCCTTCGAGGAAAGCCCCTTGACTCCCTTGAGGACCTCGTAGTCCGTGGGCCGGGCGTGGACCGACGCGAGGGCCGCCTCCAGTTCCGCGCCCACGTCCACGGTCTCCTTGTGGGTGCTCCAGGCCCGCGTCTCGCAGCGGGGACACTCCGCGGGACCGTCGGGGCCGACCTCGACCTCGCGATCGCAGTCCGGGCAGCGGTAGACAGCGCGGGTTTCTCCGTTGCACTCGGGACACCGAGGCCGCCACGTCCGGGTCCCACAGTCGACGCAGGCCCGGCGGCCGACCTCGACCGTCACCGCTCCCTTCGTCCCGTCGATCGCGTCCCCGGACGTGGCCGCCTTTCCGACCTTGCGTTCGTCGCCCCCCGCTTCGCCGATTGGGAACAGGGTGTGGACCGCCGGCGAGAGTTCGCGCTCCTCGGACTTCTCGGGGCGGCCCATCCGGTTGCCGATGCGCGTCGGCGCGCGCTCGCGGACCGCGAAGGGCGCGACCTCGTTTACCACCTCGATGGCGTTCTCGCCGCCGCCGTAGCTGCGGGCATACTCCGAGACGTCATCCGGGCCCCACTCCCGGTCGAGGCGGTCGTCGAAGCCGAGGGTCCGGACGAGTGGGCGCCAGGTCTCCACGACGAGGGTACCGTCGCTCCTCGTATGTTCGACGAGGAGGCGTTCGAGGGTCCGGCTGACCTGCTCGCTGGGCGGGAGGGCGAGGTCGGCGTTGGATGGGTCGGGAGTATCTTTGCCACGCTCGCCACCCTCCCCGGGATCGAGCGTCGACCCGTCGGTCGCGACGAGACTCCCGGCCTCGATGGCCGCCGCGAGCGCGAAGACGTCACCGGGAACCACGTCGTGCCACAGGTAGGTGAAATCGGGGTGGAGCGGGGCGTCGTATGCGCTGGCCCACTCGAGGGCGCGGTCGGGCTCGGGGTTTTCGAGGTCCACGTCGACGGAATCCTCGAGGGCCTGGCGGGGGCCACCCGCGGCGGCGAACTCCTGGCGCCACCACTCGACAGTGTAGGCGGCGGGCGCGAGCGGGTGGTTGTTCTCGACGAACTCGCCGTAGTTGACGAGGTACTCGCCCAGGTCGAGAACCTCCGCGACGCCGTTCCTGATCTCGCGGGCCTCCGCCGGGTCGTCGACCCGGCGGACCTCGCCGCTGGCGAGTCTGACCGTCGGTCCCTCGATGGAGTCGACGGGCACGACCCCCGCGGCCTTCCCGGGCCGCTCGGTCTTGATCTGGGTGCCCGTCGCGAGGAAGTCGTCGACGAGGTGCATCGTTGCAGGGTGGACGCCGGCGGTCGCGAAGCCGTGATTCCGTGCCCGACCGTAGCGCAGGCGGAAGCCGCCCGACATCGACGGGTGGGAGAAGACCGGCCGACCGGCGATGAGGTCCCGGAGGTACTTCTCGGTGGGCTCGACCCGTGGCGGGCCGGCGGGCTGTTCGGTTTCCTCCGCCTCGTCGCTTCCGCCCCCTTCAGTCGCGTCCTCGACACCGTCATCGAGCCCGTCGTCGACCGTCGACTCGGCGTTGGCCCCGTCGTCATCGACCGGTCCGTCGACGCCCGTCGCCGACGCGTAGGTGCCGTCGATGAGATCCTGGAGCCAGGGCCAGGCCACCTCCTCGAGCTCGCGGGTGTAGCGCTGGATCTTCGGGGCCTTGAGGGCGATGCCCTCGGCGAGGACCAGACACATACCGCCGCGGGCCGCGTTGGTGTTGACGCGGTCGAGGTCGCGGTGGCCCGAGACCTCCTCGTCGCCGGTGGCCTCGCCGTCGAGCATGATCGGCATGTGGTCGGCGATGAACTCGGTCTCGGCCTCCTTCGGGGAGTACTGGAGCCCGGTCTCGTCGTCGTAGAGTCCGACCTCCTCGGCGTACCGACCGACTTCATCGGGCTGGGCCCGGTACTGGTCGACGCCCAGGAGCGTCCGCGCGTAGTCGGCGACCAACACCGAGAGCGCCTGGGCGGTCCCGCCCGCCGACCGGATCGGGCCGGCGTAGTAGACGTTGATGAACTCGCTCCCGTCGTCGTCCGTGAGGAGTTCGACCCGGTCGATGCCCTCGATGGGCGCGGCGACGACACCCTCTGTCAGGAGGGCCACGGCCGTCCGGACTGCGCCCTCGACTTTCCCGGCGCGGGAGTCGTAGTCACCGACGGTCCCCTCGACGAAGTCCTCGACGAGTTCGAGGGCGGCCTCCTCTCGGCTCATCTGCCCGTCGAGTTCGCGGACGCGTTCGGCCACGCCGTCGATCCCCAGGATGTTCTCGACGCGGTCAGCCATATCGCGAGCGACTGGAATCTCGACGTCGGCGACGGGGTCGCCCCCGGCCTCGCGGGCCCGCCCCGCGACGTCGACGGCGGTTTCGAGTTCGGCCTCCAGCCGCTCGAAGTACCGTTCGTCCGCGGGGCGCATTCAGAGGTCCCAGAGGTCGAGATCGGTAACGGGGTCGTGGCCACGTTCGAGGCGGGCGTCGAACTCCCGGACCCACAGCTCGCCGGCGAAAGTCGTCGCTTCGTCGAGGTGCCCTGCGACCGTCGAGCCGTCTTCCCGCGAGAGGGTCGCGTGGGTGTGGGCGAAGCGTTCGTCGCCGAGCCAGGAGACGTTCCCCACTGCCGGGACTACCTCGAGGGGCTCCTCGAAGGACTTCGGGTGGTAGTCCTGTTCGTCCTGGTCGTAGAACATGAGGGTCGCGTCCTGAACGGCCCCCAGGCCGTAGAAGAAAGCGGCGTCGATGCCCCGATCGTCGGCGAAGTCCTCGATCTGTCCCCGCCAGTCCCGCCCGTGATCGAGGCGGCACACGAACTCCCTGGCACCCTCGACTTCCTGGTAATCCATGCTCGAAGTCCAGGGGGCGACCGCTGAAAAACGTTGCCGGTGTGGGGTGGAACTGGTCGGGCGGCGGCCGAATACCGGCCCGATCGCGGGCCGGGAGCCACCCTCCGGCCCACGGCCGTTCTGGCAGCCCCCTGGCGCTCCGCTCGCCGGCAGCCCAATTCGATGCCACCTCTCTCCAAAGCCCTCGGGAGCGCGGGTCAACGGCCCAAAAACAGATAAACGGCAGCGACCTACAGTCGCCACCAACCGATGTTGCTCGTCCTCTGCGTGGACCTCGACGACGACCTCGGCCGGAAGACCGGCATCGAGACGCCGGTCGTCGGTCGCGAGGCCGTTCAGGAGGCCGCGGTCGCGCTCGCCACGGCCGACCCCGAGGACAGTGACGTCAACGTCCTGTTCGAGGGACTGCACCTCGCGGAGGACATCGACGACGAAACCGTCGAGGTCGCCGCGGTGACGGGGCTCGACGGCGGAGACGTCGCGGCGAACCGCCGGGTCGGCGAGGAGGTCGACCGGGTGCTCGCGGGGCTCGAGACCGACGAGGACGTCCGCGCCATCGTCGTGACCGACGGCGCCCAGGACGAATCGGTCGTGCCGGTCATCCGCTCGCGGGTCGCCATCGACGGCGTCAGACGGGTCGTCGTCCGCCAGGCCCAGGACCTCGAATCGATGTACTACACGATCAAGCAGGTCCTGGACGATCCGGAGACCCGCGGGACGCTGCTGGTCCCCCTCGGGATCCTCCTCCTCATTTACCCACTCACCCTCGTCGTCGACCTCCTGGGTTATCCCGGCACCGTCTTCGGTGTCGTCTCCGCGCTCCTGGGCCTGTACGTGCTCTCGCGGGCCTTCGGCATCGGCGAGTGGTTCGACGCCACCGTCGAGCGGACCCGCGAGGCGCTGTTCACCGGCCGCGTGACGCTGATCACCTACCTCGTTGCCGGCGCCCTCCTGCTCGTGGGGGGTGTCAACGCCGTCCAGACACTCGAAACTGTCCAGGCGGACGCGACGGAACCCCTCGGAGCCCTGACCATCATCGCCGCTCTGCTCTCTGGGGCCATCGTCTGGTTCGCCGCGGCGGGGCTGACGAGCAGCCTCGGGCGAGTCACCGACGAGTACCTCGGCGGCGAGTTCGAGTGGCACTACCTCAACGCGCCCTTCTACGTCCTCTCCATCGCCATCGTGCTCCACGCCGTCAGCCAGTTCTTCCTCGGGGCGCCCTATGCCGACGTCTCCTACGTGGCTTTGATGCTGGCCGCCGGGACGGTGCTGGGGGTTGCGTCGACGCTGACCTTCGCCGTCGCCGATTCGTGGTCGGAGCGGCGGCGAGGAGCGGCCGGGTGAGCTTTGACTTCCTCCTTCGGGCGTCTCGAACCCCAACCCCTTTTTTCACGGCGTGGCGTAGCGAGTCCGAGGGCACGTAGCTCAGTCCGGACAAGAGCGTTTGGCTTCTAACCAAACGGCCGTGGGTTCAAATCCCACCGTGCCCGTCGCGAGACTTGACCGCAGGGAGAGTCTCGGTACGCGCGAGCGGCGAGCGAAGCGAGCCGTGAGCGTGCAGGGAGGAGCGGAGCGACGACCGAACCGGCACGGCGGGATTTGAGCCCTGGAAGTCGCACGCCCGGCAGCGCAGCGACCGGAGGGAGCGAGCAGCCCGGACCGTCTTCCTCCGGTTCAAATCCCGCCGTGCCCGTTGCCTCTTTTTCCCCGCCTCGGGTGGCTGGCCTCCCTCGCTTCGCTCGCTCGCGCGGATGCTTGTCCGCCAATCTTTCCGCCGCGCGAGACAGTCCGGAACGGCGAGGTGGGATTTGAGCCCTGGAAGTCGCACGCCCGGCAGCGCAGCGACCGGAGGGAGCGAGCAGCCCGGACCGTCTTCCTCCGGTTCAAATCCCGCCGTGCCCGTTGCCTCTTTTTCCCCGCCTCGGGTGGCTGGCCTCCCTCGCTTCGCTCGCTCGCGCGGATGCTTGTCCGCCAATCTCTTTCCCCTCATTAGAGGACTTCCCCAGGGTGATCGCTGCCTCTGTTTGTCTCTCGTGGATAGATTCGCGCTGTCGTCGAACCTACGCTCGGAAAGGGAAAAGGACCGCCCGCTCCGCTCGGGACAGGTGAAGCTCTGCCCTACGGGCCGCTTGATACGGACATTCTCGGGATTCGTGATTACAGTGAGTGCCCCCGACCGTCTGCAGTGCGATTGGAAAGAGCCCCGAGTGCCACCTTCCTGGATTGCACGAGACGGTTTTGCCTCGCCGCCGGCAACTCCCTGCCATGACTGACGTCCGCGTTGGGACTTGCGGCTACGGCTACTACGATCCGCCCGAGGGGTGGAAGGAGACCTACCCGAGCAAGCTCGCGGCCTTCGCTGCCGCCTTCGAGCACCTCGAACTGAACCGGACCTTCTACGAGTTGCCGATGGTCTCGACGGTCGAGCGGTGGCGCGAGGAGGCCGACGAGGGGCACGAAGCAGCCGATGCCGAGGGTGAGTTCACGTTCAGCCTGAAGGCCTGGCAGGCGATGACCCACCCCATCTCCAGCCCGACCTGGCGGGACCACGACGAGGACCTGACCGAGACGGAGCGCGAGGGGGTCGGGTACCTCCGACCGAACGAGACCGTCCGGTCGGCCTGGCGTGAGACGAGGGAGCGGGCGCTTGCGCTCGAGGCCGAGGTAGTCGTGCTCCAGACCCCGCCGAGTTTCGACGCGAGCGAGACCCACGAGGAGAACGTGCGCGACCTCCTGGAGGGCATCGATCGCGAGGGCCTGTCGATTGCCTGGGAGCCGCGGGGCGACTGGCCGGACCACCCATGTCGGGTGGCGAGTATCTGCGAGGACCTGGAGCTGATCCACGTGACCGACCTCATGCGGCGGGAACCCCTGGACGGGGGTGACGTGGGGTACACGAGGCTCCACGGGCTGAACGAGAACCACTACGATTACGACTACGACTACGACGACGCTGAGTTGCGGGAGTTGGCAGATCGCCTGGTGGACCTCGCCGGGGATCGCGAACGAACGTTCAGTCTCTTCAATAATTTCGAAATGGACGCGAACGCGCGACGGCTCGCCGAGATTCTCGCCAAGGAGGGGTCTGAATCTTCGTAGCCCTTCGATCGTGCAACTGGCTCGGGGCCGTCCACGGAGTCGATTCAGCAGGCAGCCAGAAGCCCTCGGCCCGCTCGGAGGAGTTCTCTGGACCGCCA
The DNA here is from genome assembly GCA_036625635.1 of Haloarculaceae archaeon. Lineage (GTDB taxonomy): Archaea > Halobacteriota > Halobacteria > Halobacteriales > Haloarculaceae > JAZKTI01. The sequence continues at coordinate 392 of JAZKTI010000043.1, read as the reverse complement.
CCGCAACCAGCCCGAAAGCCCTCGGCCCGCTCGCCGGCGCTTAGCAGGATATCCTCGCTCGTTCCTCGCTCACCGGCTAGCAGCGAGGATATCCGCCGTAGCGACCGCGAGCGAAGTGAGGGCTCTCTGGCTGTGTGCGGTTGCGGTCAGGTCCGCGTTCGAGAACGTGGTAAAGGTTTCCTGTGTGTTTGCGGGTGCGTTCACGTCTCCGTTCCAGAGCGTGGTGAGGCGTTCTGGGTGTCTGCGATCGCGGCCACGTTTCCGTTCCAGACCGAGGTGAAATCGTTCTGGCCGGTAGCGGTTGCACCAGAGTTCCACCACTCCAGAAAACGAACCGAGTCGTCCCAGTGTAGGCTCTGACGAGCCATTCAGCGCCGGTAGCCGTCGAGCCA
>JAZKTI010000042.1:0-13456 GCA_036625635.1 Haloarculaceae archaeon | reverse complement strand
GTCAGTTCGACTCGCCGGTCCTCGGCCTCCGTCAGTTCGACTCGCCGGTCCTCGGGCGACACGATCACGACGGCGTCGCGGACGCACTCGACGTCCGAGTGACTCAGACCCCGGACGTCCCGGGACCGGTCCGGGTCGAGATATCCGATGGGCACGAGATAGTAGGTGAGATTGTAAATGTTGTCGGGCAACTACAACGCCCGGGGCGGCTGGGTCCGCGTGAAGCAGACCTCGGCTGCCGGAACCCCACCCTGATGAATGAGTTTGTAGAGTGCCGAAATTGAGTGGCTGGGGAGGCAGCGCGCCCGTTGGCGGTCGGCACGGCGACCGCATCGGGGATGGGCCAACACGGATTTGAACCGCGGACCTCCCGGTTATCAGCCGAGCGCTCAACCTGACTGAGCTATTGGCCCAGCATGAGCGCATCCGTGACTTTCCGACTCGTGCTGTTAAGCGTTTCTATGCCCACCCACACGTGGCCGGGTGGAACACCCTGGCTGGGTCGGTCCGGAGCATCGCCGGCGGTGAATTCAAGGACCAGCGTCCCCTCCCGACCGACGAACTGCACCGATCGACCAGTCCGACGGTTGCGCGAGCCCGCGACGGCGAACGCACCGTCCACCACCACCGTTGCCAACCCCCTCCACCAGCTCATGACAGCCCACGAGACCGGTCACACTCCGACCACGAACCGCCGAGGAGGCCCGGATGACCGACGCTGACACCGCACTCGGCGATGATGCCACCCTCGGCGATGAGACCGCTGTGGGCGTCGACGTCGGTGGGACCTTCACCGACGTCCTCGCGATCACCGACGGGCAAATCGAGGTCACGAAGACGCCATCGACCCCCGACGCACCGGCGGAGGCGGTCCTCGACGGCCTCGAGAAACTCCGGTCTGGGAACAGGCTCGACTTCGAGCGGGTCTCCGCGCTCGGGCACGGGACGACGGTTGCGACGAACGCCGTCCTCGAGGGCGAGTGGGCCGACACCGCGCTCGTGACCACGGCGGGCTTCCGGGACGCCCTCGAGATCGGTCGCCAGGCCAGGCCGGACATCTACGACTTCCAGGCCGAGAAACCCACGCCGGTGGTCGAGCGCGACCGCCGGTACGGCGTCACCGAGCGCGTCGACGAACGCGGTCGCGTCCACACCGACCTCGACGAGGCCGAGGTCCGCGGGGTGGCCCGCGACCTGGCCGAGACGGACGTCGAGAGCGTCGCGGTCTCGTTCCTCTTCGCCTTCGAGAACGACGACCACGAGCGCCGCGTCGCGGAAATCCTCGCCGAGGAGACTCACGACGTGCCCGTCTCCCGGTCGAGTCGCGTCCTCCCCGAGATCCGGGAGTACGAGCGTACCCTCGCGACGGCGCTCAATGCGGCCCTGGAGCCCGTCGTCTCTCGATACCTCGACAGATTCCGTTCGGGGATCGAGGCGACGGCGATCGAGGTCGAGCCGAAGATCATGCAGTCCAACGGCGGGATCATCACGGCGGCGGCCGCCAGCGAGCGACCGGTGCACACGTTGCTCTCCGGGCCGGCGGCGGGGGTCCAGGCCGCCACCCACGTGGCGGGCCTGACCGGCGTCGAGGATCTGTTGACCCTGGACATGGGCGGGACCTCGTGTGACGTCTCGCTCGTGCGGGACGGCGACCCGCTGGTCTCGACGGACGTCGAGGTCGGCGAGTATCCGGTCCCGCTCCCGATGATCGACGTGCACACCGTCGGCGCGGGCGGGGGCTCCGTCGCCTGGCTCGACGAGGGCGGTGCCCTCCGCGTCGGGCCAGGGTCGGCGGGGGCGGACCCGGGGCCCATCTGTTACGGTCGCGGCGGGACCAGCCCCACTGTCACCGACGCCCACCTTCTGCTGGGCCGCCTGAATCCGGACGCCTTCCTCTCGGGCGAACTCGACGTCGAGGTGGGGGACGTCCACCGGATTGTCGAGGCGGACCTGGCCGAGCCACTCGGGACCACCGTCGAGGACGCAGCCGCGGGCGTCCTCGAGGTCGCCAATGCGAACATGGAACGGGCGCTCCGCGTCGTCTCCGTCGAGCGGGGTCACGACCCCCGCGAGTTCGGCCTGGTCGCCTTCGGCGGCGCGGGGCCGCTCCACGCGGCGGCACTCGCCGAGCGCCTCGACATCCCCAGGGTCCTCGTCCCGCGGTCCGCCGGCGTCCTCTCCGCCCTGGGCCTCCTCGTCAGCGACGTCGTCTACGACTACAGCACCTCCCGCGTCCGGCCCTGGACCGATGTCGACCCGGCTGCCCTCCAGGCCGAGTTCGAGGTCTTCGTCGAGGCCGGCCGCGACCGACTGGCGAGCGAGGGACTCCCGGCGGACGCCATAGCATTCGACCGCTCGGTCGACCTGCGCTACGCCGGCCAGTCCTTCGACCTCTCCGTGCCGGTGCCTGCCGGCGACCTGGACGCGGATACGAAAGAAACGCTTCGCGAACGGTTCCACGACCGGCACCGGCGGCGGTACGGCCACGCCGCCCCGGACGAACCGATCGACCTCGTCACGATCCGGACGCGGGCCCGCGGCGCGGTCGAGCCACCGGCCCTCCGCCCGGCCCGGACGGCGGGCAGTGTCGACGACGCCATCACCGGAATGCGGTCGGTCCGGTTCGGCGACGAGTGGCGCGAGACCCGGGTTCTCGACCGTGAGCGACTGCCGACGAACGGGCACTTCGACGGGCCGGCCATCGTCGAGAGTCCGGAGACGACCGTTCTCGTCAGACCCGGCCAGCGCGCCGAGGTGGACGACCACGGGAGCATCGTGCTGGAGGTGGACGGATGAGCAGCGGTGGTAGTGTCGACAAGGACGGAGGCGACGGACACGACGACGGGGGTTCCGTCGATCCCGTCACCCTCGAAGTGACGCGGAACGCCGCGGCGGCTGTCTGCGAGGAGATGAACGCGACCCTCGTCCGAACTGGGTATTCTCCGAACATCAAGGACCGCCGGGACTGCTCGACTGCGCTGTTCGACGCGGGCGCCGAGATGATCGCTCAGGCCGAGACCATGCCCGTCCACCTTGGGGCGATGCCGTTCTCGGTCCGAGCGGCGGTGGAGCGCTTCCCGCCGTCGACCCTCGACCCCGGCGACGCCGTCCTCCTGAACGATCCCTTCCGGGGCGGGGCCCACCTGCCGGACTTCACGCTCGTCACGCCGATCTTCCACGAGGGTGACGTCGTCGCCTTCGCGGCCAACCGCGCCCACCACGCCGACGTCGGTGGGTCGGGGGCGGGGAGCATCGCCGCCGAGGCCACCGACATCTACGCCGAAGGGCTACGACTCCCGCCGGTCAAGCTCTTCGCGGGCGACGACCCGGTCGGCGCTCTCTTCGACGTGATCCTCGCGAACGTCCGCACGCCCGAGGAACGTCGGGGCGACCTGCGGGCCCAGCAGGCGGCCAACCAGACCGGCCGCCGGCGGTTCGGCGACCTCCTCGAGACCCACGGCCGCGAGACCCTGGCGGCCGCCTTCGACGCGATCAAGGACTACTCCGAGCGGCGCATGCGGGCCGAGATCGAAGCCGTGCCCGACGGCACCTACGAGTTTGCGGACGTGCTCGACGACGACGGGGCCGGGAACCGCAACCTGCCAATCGACGTGGCGGTCACCGTCGACGGCGACGCGGTCGCCGTGGACTTCGCGGGGACGGCCCCCCAGACCGCCGGGCCGGTCAACGCCGTCTTTGCGGTCACCGCGTCGGCGACCTACTACGCGCTCCGCTGTGTGACCGATCCCGACATCCCCCCGAACCACGGCTGTTACCGGCCGATCACGATCGACGCCCCCGAGGGCTCGATCGTGAATCCCGACCCGCCCGCGGCGGTCGTCGGCGGGAACCTCGAGACCTCCCAGCGCATCACTGACGTCGTGCTCGGGGCACTGGCTCAGGCGGTGCCACAGGCCGTCGTCGCGGGCTCGCAGGGGACCATGAACAACGTCGCCCTCGGTGGAACGGACCCGCGGGACGGCTCTCCGTATGCCTTCTACGAGACCCAGGCCGGCGGTTTCGGCGGCCGCGCCGGCGCGGACGGAATGGACGCCGTCCACGTCCACATGTCGAACACGATGAATACACCGGCGGAGGTCCTCGAGACCGCCTACCCGCTCCGGGTGACGCGGTACGCACTCCGGCCCGATACCGGCGGGGCCGGCGAGTTCCGCGGCGGCCTCGGCCTCCGTCGCGACATCCTGATCCGGGACCACGAGGCGACCTGCAACCTGCTGGCAGACCGCCACGACCACCGCCCCTCCGGGCTCCTCGGGGGCGCCCCCGGAGCCACGGGCGAGGCCGTCCTGATCGACCCTGATGGGACCCGCGAGGTGATCCCCCAGAAGTCCGCCCACCGGCTCTCGTCCGGTACCGTCCTCAGCATCCGGACCCCGGGCGCCGGCGGCTACGGCGACCCCGCAGACCGCGATCCGGCCGCCATCGAGCGAGACCTCGAACTCGAGAAGATCACGCCCGAGGCCGCCCGGGAGGACTACGGGTATGTCGCTGGGGAGGGGGGCGACGGGAGACCCGCTGACGACGGTGCCGAGGATCGTGAACGCGGTGAGTCCGAGGGCGGGGATGACGCTGGCTGAGCGCGCTCTCGGGGTCCCGTCGATCGAACCGTCGGCGATCCGGCGGCCTCAGCCCACGTCTTCGTCGTCCTCCTCGTCGATCCCGATGTCGTAGGCGTCCTCGCCGAGGTCGACGGCATCCTCGCCCGACGATCGACCGGAGCCGCCACCAGGTCCGCTCGTTCCACCAGGCCCCTGGCCGCCGGGACCAGGTGGCCCGCCAGGACCGCCCGGACCAGCTTGACCGCCGAAGGGCCCCTGACCTCCGCCGCCCTCGGCGTCCTCGTCGGGGAATCCGCCGACGTAGACCTGGCCGGTGGCCATCCCGCCGGTCCTGGCGTCGACGTAGGGCGTGACCACCCACTTCTTCGCCGCCCACCGGACCGGAATGCGCGTGACGGGGAAGACGAGGACGAACCCGACGGCGTCGGTCACCAGGCCCGGCGTCAGGAGGAAGACGCCAGCGACGAGCAGGAGGCCCCCGTCGACCATTTCGTCGGTCGGGATCTCGCCCCGGGCGAGTTTGCGCTGGATCTTGCGCATGGTGTGGCGACCCTCCGCGCGGACGAGGAGCATCCCGACCAGCGCGGTCAGGACGACCAGCAGGACGACGAGTTCCCAGCCCAGATATCCCGTCAGGACGACCAGGAGGAGAACGTCGAGCAGGGGGATAATCAGCAAGAGCCCGATGAGCCGGAGCATTGCCACGTGATTGATGGGCCGGCCTCAAACGCCTTTCGAGGTTCGCGGGTGTTTCGAGGACCCGGGATCCGGCTCCGCTGACCGGGGTGGAGGCCGACCGGGTCCGGGGGCGCCGGCAGCAACGGGAGCAGTGAATACGGCCTCCCCCTCGATTGGAACCTTCATGACGGCGAGTCTCCAAGCGGCGGCATGGACGACGCCCCGGCGACGAACGTGGAGTGGCGCGAGTGGGGGCAGGACGCCTTCGAGGAGGCAGAGCGGGCGGGCAAGCCGGTCCTCCTCGCGCTGACCACGGCGTGGTGTGCGGAGTGCCGCGAGATGGACGAGACGACCTACACCGACCCGCGCATCGCGGCCAATCTCAACGACGGATTCGTCCCGGTGCGGGTCGACGCCGACCGGCGACCTCGCGTCCGCGACCGCTACAACATGGGCGGGTTTCCCTCGACAGTATTCGCGACGCCTTCGGGGCAGGTCATCGCCGGGGCGACCGTTCTCGGCCCCGACGGCTTTCGGGAAATCCTCGACTCGGTCCGCGAGGCCTGGGAGGCGAAGGGCGAGGACGCGGGCTCGATCCCTCGTGCCCTCCGGGATGCTGAGCCGCCGGGTGGGGACCTGGACTCCCGCGCCGAGGAGGCCATGATCGAGCAGTTGCTCACTGCCTACGACGGCGAATTTGGCGGCTGGGGCACGGACGTAAAGTTCCCACTCCCCCGCACTATCGAGTTCGCCCTCGTCCGGGCGCGAGACCAGGCCACCCGCACCCTGGAGGCGGTGCGGACGCACCTGTTCGATACCTCCGACGGTGGGTTCTACCGGTTCGCCGCGCGTCGGAACTGGCGGGACGTTCGTCGGGAGAAGCTCACCGACGAGAACGCCGCACTCCTCCGAGCCTTCGCCATCGCCTACCGCTACACCGGCGAGGAGGCATACCGGGACACCGCCGTCCGCACCCTCGCCTACCTCACCGCCGAGGGCTGGACCGGGCAGGCCTTCGCGGCCGCCCAGGGGGGCGACGAGGCGTACTACGGCCGCGAGCCGGCCGCACGCGAGGACGCCGACCCCCCGCCGGTCGACGAGACAGTCCTCGCGGACCGGAACGGGCTGGCCATCGACGCCTGCTGTTGGTTCCACGCGTACACCGACGACGAGCGGGCTGCGACCTTCGCCCGCCGTGCCCGCGACCACGTCGCCGAGACCCTCGTCGCCGACGACGGCCGGGTGGCCCATTACGATGGCCCCGAGGCCGCCGCCGGGTTGCTCCTCGACCAGGCCCGGCTCCTCCAGGGGCTGACGAGTTCCTGGCAAGTCCTCGGCGAACCGGGACCCGCCCGCGCGGTCGCCGACTGGACCCTCGAGAACCGCCGAGCCGGCGGTGGCGGGGATGGTCGGGGCGAGCGCACGGAGAGCGGGAATGGCGGAGTCGGCCGCAGGGAGCGCGAGCGTGGCGGCGGAGGCGATCGTCGTGCCGAAACCAGGGCGGGCGCGTTCACCGACGGGCCGACCGCGGGCCCAGGCCTCTGCAGTGAACCGCTCTGGCCGCTCGAGGCGAACGTCGAGGCCGCTGACGCCCTCCTCGACCTCGCTCTCCTCACGGGCGAGGGCCGGTATCGGGATGCCGCCAGGGACGCCGTTGCGGCCTTCGGGAACGCGGCGGAGCGGATGGGGGTCGAGGTCGCGGGATACGCGACGGCGGTCGGGCGCCTCCGGTCACCGGTCGCCGTCGAGGTGGGCGCACCGGCCGGAAGCGACCTCCACCGCGCTGCCCTCCGGTTGGCCGACCACGAGGCCGTCGTGGTCCCGGCCGCCGACCGCGGGCCCGACCATCCGCCCGGCGGGTTCGACAGGGCGGGTCCGCCCGAGGCCGGGGAGGCCATCCGTCGCGTGGACGGTGCGGTCACGGGCCGGGCCGGGGATCCGAGCGGACTCGAGGAACTCCTGACGTCGACCTCGTAGTTGAAACGCCCGGTGCGTTTTTCTCTCCGCGGCCCGTAACGGAGGCGATGGCAACGCTCAGGGACCTCGGCCTCTCGGAGTACGAGTCTCGCACCTATCGCTCTCTCCTCGACACCGGACCGACAACTGCCAAGGAGTTGTCACGGGTCAGCGACGTCCCGATGGGGCGCATCTACGACGTCCTGAACGGCCTCGAGACCCAGGATCTCGTGCGCAGCCAGACCGCGAGCAGGCCGAAGAAGTACATCGCCGTCGAACCCGGGACGGCCCTCGACCGTCTCCTGGACGCCAAGAAGCAGGAACTCGAGGAACAGGCCAGCCAGTACGAAGAGATCGTCGCAGAACTCGACGACGTGCTCGACGCGGCCGAACCGGTCGACGAGCCCTTCTGGACCGCGGCGGTCGGAGCCGAAGAGACGGGGGACCTCCTCGTCGAGCGCCTCTCCGCCGCAGAGAACCGCATCGTCTTCGTGGCGTCCACGTTGACCCCCCAGCTCGACATCGACGACATCGGCGAGCGCATCGTCGAGGAGTTCCAGCACGCCCTCGACCGGGGTGTCGCCGTCAAGCTACTCATGCGGCCGGAACTGGTCGACGACCTTCCGCGGAGCGTCGGTCAGGTCTACCGCACCGAACTCCAGCCCCACGCGGACTTCGAGACCAGGACCAGCGAGAGGATCACCGGCACGTTCGAGCTCGTCGACCACGCCGAGGTCTGCATCGAGGTGCCCCACCCCCTCGACGCCGAGCAGGCCTTCGGAATGATCGACCTGAAGGACCGCGAGTTCGCCGGCGAAATCCACGGGGCCTTCCAATCGCGGTGGGAGGAGGCGACGGTCCTGGAACTATAAGTCCGAGATCATTCGGCTCCGTCACGGGATTGACGGCGGTCAAAACCAGGTCGAGTCTCCGCCACCATCACCGCGGCGAGAACGATTTCGCATCCCGTAGCGAAGCCGAGGAAGAAGCCATCGCCCTGAACCCGGCCGGACCGGGTCGGGACGGGGCCGCGACCGGGGACAACCACTTTGCCCCACCCGGACCACCTCAGACCGATGGGTCCCCAGACGCCCGTTCTATCGACGGTCCTCGGCTCCGGTCCCGGAGCCGCCGTCATCGTGATCCTCGCCGCCACGGCCGTCGTCTGGGTCGGCAGCGCGTGGTTGGAGAGGAGCGCGGAGGGGTTGAGCGCCCACTACGGCCTCCCGCCCGTCGTTCAGGGCTCCGTCGTCGTCGCGGTCGGGTCGAGTTTTCCCGAACTCGCGAGTGTCGTCGTCACCGCGCTTACGGGAATCTTCGACATGGGCGTGGGAGCCATCGTCGGCTCGGCCATCTTCAACGTGCTCGTCATCCCGGGGCTCGCGGCCCTCGCGACCGAGGAGCCCCTGGAGTCCAACCGCGCCATCGTCTACAAGGAGGCCCAGTTCTACATGATAGCCGTCTCCGTGATCGTCATCACCTTCGCCCTGGCGGTCATCTACGTGCCGGTCCCGGGTGGAAACGGGCTCCAGGGCCTGATCACCAGGCCGCTGGCGCTCCTGCCGCTCCTCCTCTATGGCCTGTACGTCTTCATCCAGTGGCAGGACGTCAGCGATCACGTCGCGCCGGAGCCCCCCGAGGAGGTCGACCTCGCTCGCGCCTGGGCGAAACTCGCCGGCGGGCTCCTGCTCATCGTCGTCGCCATCGAACAGCTCGTGGGCGGGGTCGAGGTGGTCGGGGCGACCTTCGGGGTTCCGGAGTTCCTGGCGGGGATGACCATCATCGCGGCCGCGACCAGCATTCCCGACGCCCTCGTCAGCGTCCGCTCGGCCCGTGGGGGCAGCCACGTCACGAGCCTCGGGAACGTCCTCGGCTCGAACACCTTCGACCTGCTCGTCGCCATCCCGATCGGGGTCCTTATCGCCGGCGCGACGTCCGTCGATTTCGCCACCGCAGTCCCGATGTTCGGCGTTCTCACGCTGGCCACGGTAGCCCTGTTCGCCGTCCTCCGGACGGATCTCACACTTTCGACCCAGGAGGCGGTCGGCCTGTTGCTGGCGTACCTGCTGTTCGTCGCCTGGGTGGGCGCCGAGTCGGCGGGTCTGACCCACATCGTGAAGTAGGAAGCGCCTGGTGGGCGGGAGTGGTCGGCAGGACAACTCGGCTGGACGGGGCAGCGGGGCGGGGCGGTCGCTGGGCCGGTCAGCGGACAGATCAGTCCACTGGACCGGCCGGGAGATGGGCCGCCCGGGTCCGGTCAGTTCGGTCCAGCCCGCCGGAAGCCCGAGGTCTCGAAGAGGACGACCGCGGCGTACAGCAGACCAACCCCGAGAACGGCCCAGTAGGCACCCGCCCCGAAGTCGACCGTCAGCGTCACAAGGAAGGTCGTAATCGCGAGGGCCAGCAGCAACACGCCCGCGACGAATCTGCCGGGCCGCTGGAACCACTTCGGGCCCTCACGGTCCTCGCGTCGCGCCAGCAGCGGGTCAACGTCGGGGTCGCTGTGGATGGAGACCGGCCGCCAACGGAATCGTCGGGCCGTAAAGAATGTGACTGCCACCAGAAGGACGACCATCACCAGCGTCACCGCGAGCATCGTTGTGGCCATGGTTACTGTTCCGAGTGCACAAGCAAAAGCCACAGCCGCGTTTTCACGGGCCTGGAACGCCGTTCGGTCGGGACGCCACCGGCACCGCGGGAGAGCGCCGATAGTCAGCATCACTATCACGTACTCGAATCCACCGCGTCCCGATGGCTGGGGCGCCTGAGGCGGCACACCGGATCGAACGAAACCGGGCCCCGATCCAGAAACGGTCCGGAACGAGTCCTCCGCCGGGAGAAGATATATGGTATTCCCACGGAGAGTGAACGGGCGGATCGAATGAATCGACGACCGTACCTGACCGGAACGGCGACAGTCCTCGCCGGAACCGGGCTGGCTGGCTGTTCGGACGATACCGGCTCCTCGGAAGACGGGGGCGAGGACGGCGGGAGTGAACCGACGCTGGAGATCCTGTCCCACCAACTCTACACGGACGAGAGTGGACGCCCCGCCGGTGTCACTGGCACCGTCCGGAACGCCACTGACTCGGAACTGGAGTTCGCACAGGTCGGAGCGGTCTTCTTCGACGCCGACGGGAACGTGGTCGATGAGGGACTACACGACACAGGACTGGCGTGGCTGCCGGTGACAGCTGGCCGTTCAATTGTCCGTATACCGGGGACGAGGCCGATCGGATCGACGATTACGAAGTCGAGGCCACCACCACTGCCTGAGTCCAGCCGGTTCGGGGGTTGCGAAGTCGAGGCCACCACCACTGCCTGAGTCCAGCCGGTTCGGGGACCCCTGGCGGCGTGCTCGGGCCTCGGACGACTACCGGTTCCCGCCGTCGACCTCGTCCCGCAAGGTCCCCACGTCCGCACAGCGCTCGGCGTGGGCGTTGTGCTGGTGAATAGACTCGTCGTTGGATTGTTTCATCGTCACGACGGCGGCGTCGGGGAGATCGGGGAACTCGTCGACGACGCCCTCCGCCATGGCCCGGACGCAGTCCTCGACGAACTTGGCGTCGGCGTGGGACTCGTAGGTCATGTGGTCCTCGTCGGGCCGCTTCGCGAGGTTGTAGATCCGGGCACTCATCGCGTCGCGGGCCACGTCGATGACGTCGCGGAAGTCGACGTCGGGCGCGCCCTCGCTCTCGATCGAGAGGGTGGCGTGACCCCGCTGGGAGTGGCCCGGCTGTGGAACGTCGTCGAGGAAGCTCTCGACGACCTCGTCCTCGACACCGAGATCCGCGAGAGTGTCGCGGGCGCGGCTCTCGGACATGCCCTGGGAACAGGGACAGACGGTCATCCCCGTCACCCGAGCGCCGATCTCCTCGCTGGTTCCGTCGTCGGTGGCCGTGGCGGAAGCGATGATTTCCGCGGTGGCCTGGGTCGCCCGCTCCGAGGCGGGGGTCTCGTCGCGGATCATGTAGTCGGCCTCCATCTTGACTTCGGCGCTGGTGGTGTAGTCGTGTTTCTCGAGGAGTCGCTCGGCGACGTCGCCGCAGACGTCCTCGACCCGGTAGGCGGGTTCGCTGACGGCGGCCTCGAGGGTCTCGTCGATGACCTCCATGTTCCGGCTCATGTCCGCTCCCTTCCGCCAGCTGGGGAGGTCCACGAAGACGGAGAACTCCGCCATCAGCACGATCGGCCGGAGGCCCGGCCGGTCGAGCTTAACGAGCTTCTCGACGCCCGTGACACCGACCCGGTTGAGGCCCACGGCGACGTCCGGGCTGCCTGCCTGGACGTCCGGCAGTTGCTGACTCATCGGTTCTTCGTTGGGGGGTCACCGGAAAACCGCTTTCGATACCCCGCGCGTGTGCGATGCCGTGGGGCCCTCTCGCGGGCCTCCGGCGGCCGGATGGGGGACACTCGACGGGCGCACCGGGCCTTGCAGAGAGTACCGGGGAGAATGCCGATTGGCCGGATTACGCCTCCGGGGAGCCTGCCTGCACCTCCTCTCCAGATCTCGGAAGGCGGCGTCGAAGTCCGCGTCGCCGAACTCGGAGACCGTCTCGTCGAGCGAAGCCTCGAGGGATTGGATGTTGGCCTCGAGGTCGGCGTGCCGCTCGCCGTTCCGGAGACCGCCTTCGTCGTGTACGACTCACGGGGTGCCTGCTTCGCCCTCAGGGCGAAGTACTCCCGGAGCTATTCTACGTATTCGGTGGACTACAGGAGGCTGTCGATGGTGTCAGAGAGGTTGTCCCGGGAGACCGGCGTGGGGCTGTACTCGTCGAAGGGCATGTCGATAATGTCGAAGTCCGGATCCACGGCGATCACCAGGGCCACCCCGCCGCCGAGCTCGCGGTCTCGGATTTCCTCGAGGCCCTCGTCCCCGGAGATGCCCGGCATGCGGCCGTCGAGTAGGACCAGGGTGACCGAGGCATCGACCTTCTCGAGAACTTCCCGTCCGCTGTAGGCCGTCTCCACGCCGTCGTCGGCCTCGAACTGGGCCTTGGAGGCGTCCCCGACGTCGGGCTCGTCGTCGACGGCGAGGACGGTTCCAGGCTCGGCCTGTGTCATCTGACCGCACAGACGGTCAGTGCAGGCAACGTGTTTCGAGGTGCCAACACTGGGGTGGCCGATGCGCCGAGCCCGGCGAAGCCCCCCGGTTCGAGATCGATAGAGTCGAGATCGGTCCCGTCGGGATCCTTCGAGCGTGTCGAGGACCGTCATCGCCAGTGTGTGATTCGGGTCGGCCCGGTCCCCAGCTTCGACGCCGGGCACCGAGAGACATCCTCGCTCTGGGAAAGTGGATCGCCAACATGTCCTCTGGGCGCCAGGAGACTACGGATCGCCACCATGCATAGAAGCGCCGAGAGACTACGGCTCGCCACCATGCATAGAAGCGCCGAGAGACTACGGCTCGCCGCCTGGCACCACGTCGTCGACGGGACAGCCTCCCGGAACCACCAGCGTTTTGCCCGGCGGGCGTCTGAATCTGGCCATGAGTGAACGTTCGGCCACGTTGCACACGAGCGAGGGCGACATCGAGGTCGATCTCTTCGACGAGCGAGCTCCGCGGACGGTGGAGAACTTCGTCGGCCTGGCGACGGGCGAGCAGGAGTGGGAGCATCCCGAAACTGGCGAGACCGTGACGGAGCCGCTGTACGACGACATCGCCGTCCACCGGATCATCGAGGACTTCATGATCCAGACCGGCGATCCGACCGGAACCGGGCGAGGGGGCCCGGGCTACACGTTCGACGACGAATTTCACGACGAGTTGCGCCACGACGCCGCCGGCACGGTGTCCATGGCGAACCGGGGCCCGGACACCAACGGCTCGCAGTTCTTCATTACGCTGGCGCCACAGCCACACCTCGACGACAAGCACGCAGTCTTCGGCGAGGTCACCGACGGAATGGACGTCGTCGAGACCATCGGGGACACCGACACCGACGGCGACGATCGCCCGACGTCGCCTATCGCCCTCGAATCCGTCGAGATTCACGAGTAGGGCCTCAGGGTCGTGGTTGGCGCACAGTTTCTCGGCGGGAGAGGGCCTGACCCCGGATCGGCCCAGAAAGCTCTCGGCCCGCTCTCTGGAGAGGAAAGCGTGACCGCGACCGGTAACAGTCAGAAAGCCCTCGGCCCGCTCTCTGGAGAGGAAAGCGTGACCGCGACCGGTAACAGTCAGAAAGCCCTCGGCCCGCTCTCTGGAGAGGAAAGCGTGACCGCGACCGGTAACAGTCAGAAAG
>JAZKTI010000041.1:0-13518 GCA_036625635.1 Haloarculaceae archaeon | reverse complement strand
GAGGTTAGGTCTTTCTGGCCGTTTGCGGTCGGTGCTGGCTCGTCTCGGTAGAGCGAGGTGAGGGCTTTCTGGTCGTTTGCGGATGCAGTTGAGTCTCCGTTCGAGTGCGAGGTGAGGGCGTTCTGGCTGTCTGCGGATGCGACTACGTCTCCGTTCGAGAGCGAGGTGAGGGCTTTCTGGCCGTTTGCGGTCATGCTCGTCGGACCTCCTGGGAGCGGACCGAGGCCGCTCAAGGTCGCCCAGCGACCGGCCCGCTCGGACCGGAACTCCCGGCCAGCCCCGGTCTCGCGTTGCTACGAACTGAGAATCGTTGACACGCTTTTTCTCGCTTGGACCGACAGGTCGGGGTGAGTACCATGCCCGTACGCGACCTGGCCCGAACAGACGTCGTCGCCGTCACGCCGGACACCGGGGCGACGCGCATCGCGAGCCTGATGGAGGACCGAGACGTGGGCAGTGCGGTCGTCGTCGAGGAGGACCGACCGGTTGGGCTCGTCACGGACCGCGACCTCACGATCGAGGTCCTCAGTCGCGGAACCGATCCGGACGACGTGACCGCCGCCGACGTGATGACCGCGGACCCGTTTACCGCCACCGAGGAGGAGGGCATCTACGAGGTGCTGAACGGCGCGAGCGAGGTCGGGGTCCGCCGGGTCCCCGTCGTCGACGCGGACGGCGACCTCGCCGGCATCGTGACCCTCGACGACTTCGTCGTCCTCCTCGCGGGAGAACTCGACTCCGTCTCGACCATCGTCGAAGCCGAGTCGCCGCCGTACTGACAGCGGGTCTTCGGCGGATTCCCACCCTGCCCACGGGCCCCCGCCGTTGCGAGGAATAGCCACCGACCACCCCACCGCCGGCGGGCTTCGCCCCGGCCGGCGACGTCACCACCCACAGCACACCAACCCATGAGCGACCTACTCCGAGCGATCACCCGACCCGACCTGCACCGCGGCCTCGAGGGCGTTGTCGTCGACGAGTCTGCCCTGAGCTTCATCGATGGCGACGCGGGCCGACTGATCTACCGCGGCCTCGAGATCGAGGACCTCGCCCGCCACGCGACCTACGAGGAGGTGCTGTACCTCCTCTGGCACGGCGACCTCCCGACCGAGACCGAACTCGACCAGTTCAGTGCCCGGATGGCCGCCGACCGGGAGATCGATGACGACCTGCTGGCGACCCTCGAGTCCCTCGCCGACGCCGACGAGACTCCGATGGCCGCCCTGCGGACGGGCGTCTCGATGCTCTCGGCCACCGATCCCGATCCCGACGCCGACCCCGCGGATCGCGAGGCGACCCTCCGAAAAGGCCGCCGGATCACCGCCGCGATGCCGACCATCCTGGCCGCCTTCGACCGGTTCCGCCGCGACGAGGAGCCGGTCGATCCACGAGAGGACCTCTCACACGCGGCCAACTTCCTCTACATGTTGACCGGCGAAGCGCCCGAGGACGTCGCCGCCGAGACCTTCGACATGGCGCTGACCCTGCACGCCGACCACGGCCTGAACGCCTCGACGTTCACCACGCTCGTCGTCGCGAGCACCTACGCCGACATCTACAACGCCGTCACGGGCGGCGTCGGGGCACTGGCCGGGCCCTGGCACGGTGGCGCGAACCAGGACGTCATCCGGACGCTGCTCGAGATCGACGAGCGCGATCGGGACCCCGTCGAGTGGGTCCAGGACACCCTCGACGCCGGCGAGCGGGTCCCCGGCTGGGGCCACCGCGTCTACAGCGTCAAGGACCCGCGAGCGAAGATTCTCGCGGAGCGGAGCGAGGTCCTCGCCGACGCCACCGGTGACCGGACCTGGTACGAGTACGCCGCGACCATCGAGGAGTACCTCACCGAGGAGGTCGGGCTCCCCGAGAAGGGTCTCGCGCCCAACGTGGACTTCTACTCCGGGACGGTCTACTACCAGCTCGGCATCCCGATCGACTGCTACACCCCGATCTTCGCCATCAGCCGTGTCGGTGGGTGGGTCGCCCACGTCCACGAGTACCTGGCCGACAACCGGCTGATCCGGCCCCGCGCCCGGTACGTCGGGCCCGACCATCGCTCCTGGGTGCCCATCGAGGAGCGCTGAGGCGATCCCAGCCCTACCGAGGAGTTGGGAGGGGATGGTCGACCGCCGGGGCCTCCTCACTCCGAGGCGTTCGCCCGGGTGACCTCGATTCGCACGCTGTCGCCGTTCGATGGCGGCTCGCCCGGCGAAACGCCCTCGAGGACGTAGGTCTCGGGGTCGACCGGCTCGCCGTTCACCGTGATACTCACATCGTAGTCCGGGTCCCCATCACGGTAGGTCGTCCCCGCGATGGTCACGCTGTCTTCGGTGAGGCCGATGCCGAGGGTCTCCATCCCCCAGGCGAGCCTGACGCCGGTGGCGTGGGCGTGCCAGACGCGGCCGTCACCCGACTCGAAGTGGAACCGGTCGGCGACGACCTGGTACTCTGCCTTGCTGAAGTCGACCCGCTCGCCGAGGACCGTCATCTCCAGGGTGCCGTGCTCGTGATCGGACCCCGTCGGACCCAGCTCCGCGCTCCCGCCTCCCGACCCGAGGACGAAGATCACGTAGCCGACGAGGAGGATCGCAAAGACGAAGACGATCCCGAGGACGGCCGGGCCCGTCGGGACGTCGAAGCCCCCGCCGCTCCCGTCGCCCCCGCCCAGTTCGGCGACTCGGCGCTCCTCGATCCGACCGAGTTCGCCCTCGTGGACCTCGCCGAGGTGCCGGAGGTAGGCCTCGTGCCCCTCGAACTCCGCCCCGCAGTGGTCACACTCGGGCATCCTGTCTCCCCTGTAGCGTGTCGGTTCCCTCAACCGTTACGATCCAGGGGCCCCCACTCAATCGGCACGGTCCAGTCGGGGCCCCTCACCCGGTACGGTCCAGCCGGTGCCCCTCACCCGTTACGTTCCAGTTGGGCCCCCTCACCCGTTACGGTCCGGTTGGGCCCCCTCACCCGGGACGGTCCAGCCGGTCGGTGGCGCCCGCCTCGATGAGGGCCGCGAAGGCCGACGCCTCGGCGTCTTCCAGGTCTTCTCGATCCCCCTGCTCGCGAGTCAGGCCCTTGACGGTCCGGAGGGCTGCCGCGTTGTTGGCTGCGAACTCCCTGGCCACCTCCCGAGGCGTCGAGGTGATGCGGCTGACCAGGCCCATCTCCCTGGCTCGCTCGGCGTTGACGACGTGCCCGGACAGCCCGAGGTCCATCGCGTTGCCCAGTCCGACCACGTCCGGGAGCCGCGTCGTCCCGCCCCAGGCTCCGAACAGGCCCAGCGTGACGCCTGGCTCGGCGAAGGTGGCGTCGGGGGTCGCCAGGCGGACGTCACAGGCCAGAGCAAGTTCGAGGCCGCCGCCGCGGGCGGCCCCGTCGATGCCCGCGACGACCGCGCCGTCGTAGCCCGCGAGCGCGTTTGCGACCCGCTGGCCGTGGGCCGCGAAGGGCGCGGCTGTGGCGGCGTCGAGCTCGGCCACGGCCGCGAGGTCTGCCCCCGCACAGAAGGCCTCCCCGGCGCCCTCCAGGTAGAGGACGGGCGCCGAGGCTTCCTCGATCGCGGCCTCGAGTGCGGTCAGGTCGGCCGGCCGAAGCGCGTTGCGGGTCTCCGGCCGGTCGAGCGTGACGGTGCACACCCCGTCGGCGACCGCCGTGCGAATCATGGCGGGCGATTTGCCGCCCTTTCCAAAGGTCTTTTGCTCTGCCGTGGGTACCTCAAGTCGATGGAAGAAGCCGCCGCGGTTCGTCGAGCCGCGCGCGACGCAGTCGAGGACGTCGAGCCCGCGCCCCTCCGGGAGCACATCGAGCACCACCTCGCAGAGGCCTCGATGGTCCCCGGGGTGCTCACGATCCTCTGCGTCCGGGCTGTCGACGAGCGGCCGGGCGACGACCGGACGCGTGGCTCACTCGCCGACCCCGTCGCCAAGCGCGCCGCCGGCGTGCAACTCGTCTACGACGGCCTGCGGTTGACTCGGCGGCTCGCCACCGAGGAGCCCTGGGGCCAGGACCCAACCGTCGGGGAGGGGGCGACCGGCGACGCCACGGCCACGGACGACAACGTGGCCATTCTCGCCGCGGACGTGCTCGTCGCCCGCGGGTTCTACCTGCTCGCACGGACCGAGGCGGCCGACGCCGCCGTCGGGGTCGTCCGCGGGTTCGGTCGGGACCAGACGCTCCGCCGGCGCCGCCCCGACGACGGGCTCGATCGCAACCTCGAGGCCGACGTTCTCGAGTTGGCGGTCGTCGCGGGAGCGACGCTCGCGGGCGGCCAGGCGACTCCTGGGCTTCGAGACTATGCCGCTGGGCTGGCAAACGGCCATCCATTCGGGAGCGAGGGTGCCTTCTTCTCGGAGTCGATCACCGAGGGCCTCGGCACCCACGCGCCCGCCGAGGGCGCAACGCCCGCCGACTCCTGAATCGAAATTGCTAAAGGCAAATGCGGGTAACCAACGCTCGCGTGCCTGGGTAGCTTAGCGGTAAAGCGCGTCCTTGGTAAGGACGAGAGCCCGGGTTCAAATCCCGGCCTAGGCTCTTTTTGCCGCAAACGCCTCCTACGCACACTTGTATGGCTCCCCTCGTCTGAATAAACCTGTTCGAGATTCGCTCCTCTCGCTAAACGGGACACCCCTTGCTGTATGGCGGTTCGAGAAATTGGCAGGACACACAAACCAACCCGCAGACAGCGGCGAGGTAGCACCAAAAGTAACCGGGAGCCCATCCCATTAACGACCTCCGGATTTCGCTAATCCGCGCTCGCAGAGGGACAAGTAAACCGTAGCCAGGAACATGATAGAACAGTCCCCATGCGGCTATTCACAACGGTTCCGCGGCTCATGGGATTCCGCCGAAACGACTATTGGTAAGACGAGCGTATTACGGCTATATGTCTGAAGCGGCTACGAACGACGACGACACGGACGACATCGCCACGGTCAACTTCAAAGTCACCGAGTCGTTCCTTGAACGGATAGACGATACCTGGCAGGGGCGCGGATTCAACAGTCGGAGCGAGTTCATCCGGTACACGCTTCGAGACGCGGTCGAATTCCCGACGTTCGACCGCGACGAACTCGTCGCGCTCCTCGAAGCCGAGGAGGACATCCGCGAGGGACGGACAACGAGCGCGGAGGAAGCCCGCGAGCGGTTCGGCACGAGCGATGAGTGAGGACGGGTGGACGTGGGAACTCTCCTCGACGGCCGAAGACGACCTCGACGGAGTGTCCCCCACCGACCAAGACCGGATACTCGACAAGCTCGATGAGATCGTCTCCTCGCCGTGGCGCGACCCGCCGGAGTACGGGGAGCCACTCCAGAACAGTCCGTACAAGAAGATTCGCATCGGAGAGTTCCGGCTCTCCGTGAGCTTCCGGCAAGACGACAAGCGGCTTGTCGTCGCACGTATCAAGCGCCGTGGCGGCGCGTACAATACTGACGACGACTAACTGAGGCCATGTTTAGACGCTAGAATTCAGTCGGTAGAGCGAGTTAACTCGGCTCAGCAGAATGGCCTCGGGCTGCTCGCCCTTTCAGTCCACCAGGAATCCGGGTTTCTAGCCCGTCTACGCAATGAATTCCTGGTGGACCGAAAGGGCGAACCCCGGTCGCGCGTCGCTCGTCGGGCCCTATCTGAGGGAGTGCGCGAGACTCGACCGCTGGGAGAGTCTCGGAATCAGCGAGCAGCGACGCCGTGAGCAAGCGACCGAGGATATCCCGGCGAGCGGCCGCGAGCGGGGTGAGGGCTTTTGGGGTGGTTGCGGTAGAAGGGTTCTATTGCCGGACTTCGAGCGTCTTGACAAGGCCCTAACTAGTTGAACATACGCCGCCAGATATTTTTCAACCCCCGACTAATATTCTCGATATAGTTCCCGTGTCGGCGAGTTCGTGAGCGAGAACAGCGAGCTACTCGGACGGGTCCTTGCCTGCGGGAACGACGAAGCTCGAGCGTACGCTTTGGCGCTGGTCGCCAACTCGGGAGAGGCGTCTCGGGTCGAGGAGGGACAGGAGGAATTGGAGCAAATCCGTCGTGAAATGGAAGCCCAAGCGCCCAGCAATCATCTCTTCAATTGCCACTGCTGTTATTTACCCACCCTTTCACAATTGACTGCTACGATGGGTCGTGTCGTCTACGATCATCACCCCGTGGCCGAGAACTTCTCGGTTACATTTAGTTCGACGTCGCCAGCCGATCTGGCGGAGCGAAACGAATCTATCGAGGGTGAGACGGATTCTGTGGGCTATCCACTCGATCCACCTGTTTACGTGCTTTAGGAAGGGGACTACTCGACCGAAGTTGCAAGCGATATGGATATCGACCGGGAGTGGCTTGCAGATCGGACCGACGAACGAGTATGCAGTGCTTCACCAAGAGCTGTGCACCGATTTCATTCGGGCGGTTCTCGACCAATCGGAGAGTTCCGACCTGCAGGAGAAAGCTGGACCGAGCAAGAAAACGTTCGTCGAGTATCTTGTGTCGGGGGTTGTCGAACGGGACTTCGAAGAACTGTCCTGATCAGTCACGAAGCTCGGCGACTGATTCGCCTGTCTCGCGGACGTGTTCGCTCCGCTGGAGGCCCAGTTCCGCTGCCAGGAAGTCCACTGTCTCCTCCAGGCCCATGTCTGTAGAGAAAGCACTAAATGGTATAAGACTGCTGTTGCTTCTCCTCTCTCCTCGGGACGAATGAAGACATTTTTCGTACTGTCTTAATTACAGGGGGAGACCCACAGTGTTTCTCCACTACTGACCTCAGGGTGCTGCCGTCGCCGTATCGCCGGGTTCTGGTTCGAACGGGAGTTCGATGACGAGGTCGTCGAACCAAACCACTGGCCGTTTGCTCCGCCCCTCTTCCTCGAAGTAGATTATTCCGAGTTGGGCAAGCCGGGTAAGCTCCTCGTGGACGTTCTTGACGTCCCTGTCGACGACGCGTGCGGTTTCGTTGATACTCCCGGGTTCATCCCGGCGAATTGCCTCGATGAGGTCGAGCACGCGGGGGGTGAGCGTCTCCATCAACTCGTCGTAACTCCCGAACGAGATCGTCGGCGTCGAGTCCACCTCTTCGCCAGCGTCGAGAGCCTGGATTGCGCCCCGGACGTCGTCGTGGAATTCTTCAGACGACGAGACGGTGACGACGAGCGTAGACTCGCGCTCTAACTGTTCGCGTTCCATCGGATGCAGCGGTGGCGTATCGGTCATTGTGGTCTCCTCCTGAGTGGGGGTTGCTCACTCGATCTCGAACTCGTCTTTCGGTATTTCACTCCAGAACCGGTCCCAGAGTTCCACCATACCGGGAAACACGATGGTCTTTGGTTCCGGATCAGGGGCTGCGTGGAGTTCGTGCCCTTTCGTGTCCTCGTGCGAGTTGTCGTAGCGGCGGATCGTTCCGTCGTCGAGGGTTTGCGGCGGGTTGGGCTCCGTGACACCGTAGTGGAGTTTGTAGGCCCACCCCGACGGATAGGCGTCCCGCGTCGTGCGCATGACGAATACCCGGATGAGCGTCCCATTCGGAAATTTTTCGACTCGATTGATGCCATCTAGATCACGTTCCGTCGGCGAGCCTATCCTCGACTATTGGTATGTAGGCCAGTGGGATAACACTATTGGTGAACAAACCAATGTTATGCCTCCCCAAACCAGTTTGCCCTTTAATCGTCTTTACTGCTCGGAGTCCTTGCTGAGGATTTTGCCCTCGTCAAACGGGGGACATCGGGTTCGGCGCAACAACATTTTGAACTACTATATTTTTCGACATGACCAAGGGACGCTATGACGATGATTGACTTGATGGATCCGACCGCGGCAAAGATCGTCTTAGCAGCTCAAAGAGGCGACTCTATCAACCGAATTGCGGAGAAAATCGGCGTCTCATACTCGTGGGTGTACGACTGGATCGAGCGTTTGTAATCCAACGAAATTATCGCAAACACTGATAGCGGAATTCAGTTGACCGACCACGAACTGCAAAAACGATATGCTGAGATGATGGCAGCCTTGTAGAGCCGCGAGACCATCACCAAGGAGTGCGCGTATACGATTTCGCACTTCGCGGGCATGGAATTCGCCTACACCGAGATCGACGCAGCCTACGTTTGGACTCGCGGCGGGTATCAGATCGCTCGGAGTCACGATGATTATCCCGTTTTCCTCGAGGTTCACGAACAGGACATCGAACGCTGGATTGCATTCTTCGAGCAGTTCGGGAGGAACACTTCGATCACCGAACGCCCCGAGGCAAGTGAAATCGAGGGGAACGTCTACTATGTCTTGTACCCGAGAACCGACGGGATCGAGATGGACTGTGTTGATGGACATCCGCTCATATCCGTGGAGCGGGCAGTCGACCAGATGATGGAGAACCGTCCGGCCTCCGAACCGGCCTTGGATGTCATCGCCGAGGAGCACGATGTAGATCTTGACGCAGAACCTCACAGCAAGCCATCCAGCGGCTGAGATCGGTCGATGTGATGCCTCCGACCCTACCCAACCAAATCCTTATCAGATCATTTCGTGTACTCTATTACACCAACCGGCTCCGAATTCCCATGAGTACCACCACTCGAATCGTCAAGACGCCGGACGTCCTCCACGGGAAACCTCGGATCGAGGATACCCGTATCGGTGTCCTGCAGATCGGCACGCAGATTCGTCAGCAAGACCTCTCCATCGACGACGTTGCGGCGCAGTTCGATCTGGATACCGCACAGGTCGAAGCAGCACTGGAGTACTACGACGAGCACCCGGAACTGGTGGAGACGCTGCGAGCACAACACAAGGCCGGCCTCGCCTCAATCGGAGACGAAAGTTTAGCAACGTGATTGATGCGGATTCTCTGTGATCATCACGTCGCCCCCAAGTCCGTTCGGACATTTGCGGAGGCGGAGTGGATTACTGCCAGTATGGTCGAGGAGGCCCTACTGGTCACCACTCTTCCAACCGCTCCACGACCTCCACTAGCGGCGTCACGTCGGCGAATTTCGTGTCCATGTCGAACAGGCCGACCTCGTGAGAGATGTGCGACGGGTCGGCGACGCACTCCTCGGGGACGATGGTCCGGAAGTTGCTGGCGTGACTGTCGCCGACCGTCGCGCGGATACAACAACTCGTGGTCATCCCCCCGACGACGAGCGTGTCGATGCCGTGGTACCGCAGCAGATTCGAAAGGTGCGTGTCGAAGAATGCACTCGCCCGTGACTTCGTGACCACAGGCTCGTCCTCGCACGGTTCGAGTGCTGGCTCGATACGGTCGAGGTCCTCGCGCCACTCGGAGTGGGACCGGCTCGGCCCCGTTCGGTCGGGGCCGCGCGTCGACGACGGCGACGCCTTCGTCGTCTTCGGGTAGCCCTTCGGGTACGTGCCTGCTGGGTTCGGCTTCGCGTAGAACACAGGGGCGCCGGCGTCGCGGGCGGCCGAGACCAGGCGTTCGTTGGCCTCGATGCAGGGGTCACCCACCGCGGGCTCCTCGCCGGTGAACGCACAGGTCATGTCGACGACGAGGACAGCGGGGTCCTCACCCCACCCGACGCGGTTCCCGTACCGGTCTGCATTCTCGTAGTAGGACCGGTCCTCGGCGGGCACGATGTCGGGGACGTACATCCGGGAATTGGTGTGTGCTTCCATAGGGTGACCCCACGGGGCGCCACGAAAGTCGTGTCGGTGCGACAGGTCAATCCTGGCCATGTCCGTCGACGCTGATGTTGTCGTACCGGAGCGCCAGGATGCGGACCAGCGCCAGGATGCGGACCAGCGCCAGGATGCGGACCAGCGCCAGGATGCGCACCAGCGCCATCGCGATGAAACGAGTCGCCGCGCCGGGTGGGATTTGCGACGAAGGGGGCAGGGGGGTAAGCGGTGGAGAATTGGGTGTTGCTGGACTCGTTTGGTCTCGCCTGGCCACGTGAAACAATATAGCCCCCTTCGCTCGCCCGCTTCTGGCCCAGAGCACGCGCGCGATTCCTGCCGTTCCGAGATCGGAGAGTCGGGTCGTTGCTATTTCTGCACGACCCGGTCTATGTAGCCCTTGATGTGGGGCCGATCCCGCCCGAGTCACCTTCTCCCGCGTGAGGGGTTCCTTGCGCCTTGGGTATCCTGACTTGGGGGGGGGGCGCCGCTTGCATCGAATGCGACAGCCCAATCGCCTCCCTCGGTCGGCACAGCGTCCCAGTATTCGCCTCTGAGCCGATCCTCACAGCGAAGGACGCAACCGATCCCCCGTCTCGAGACCGCACCGCAGGGCGGCGTGGAGCCGTGGCGTCCCGACGGCCAAGTCCCCGAGAACGTAGAGATCGTGGGCTTCGGCCTCGGCGAGGAGATCGGCGGGGGCGCTGCCCTCGGGCTGGGCGTACCGCCAGCCCTGGGAGTCGGACCAGTCCGGCTCCCGAATGCGGTCCTCACTCAGGATATCTGCAGTCATATTCGCCAGTCGGGCCACGGTATCGGCTGGCGGGTCGTCGTAGTGAGCGACCGACCAGTCGTGGTTGGCTTGCACGACCAGAAGCGACTCGCACCTCGGGAATGTGCCCTCGCTTGCACTCCTCGCGAGAGATCCACCCGATTTTGTGGTTCGTTCCGGGATTGACCAGTGCGTAGTAGGGTCGGTCTATGCTGAATGGATAGTGAAGGAGCGCGGTCCAGATGGTCCGGAATTCGACGCCACCGAGAGCGTCGATCAACTCCGTCTTGAGCGGGACATCCCAGGTGGCGTCCGCGAGCAAGTTAGCACTCTGCGGTGCTGGGGGATTGAGCATCAGGACGTCGAAGGGGCCCCATCGCTCGTCGTTGTCATCGATCACGTGCCAGGTTTCACCGTCGCGATGCAGGGCCCTCACCCGTGTGTTGCGGTGGATCGTGGCGCCCGTCAGGGCGACCAGGCATTTGGCGATCTGCGTGAGCCCCTGTTTGTATGTCCACTTGTGTTCGACGGCGTCTCTGCCCTCCGAAACTGCTCCCTCGGCGTCGAAGGTGTAACTCGGGTCACCGATGGCCCCGAGACCGTCAGTATCGAGCGTCTCGGTCAGTAACTCGACGACCCGGTCGTCGGCTGCTTTGACGTAGTTCCCCCGTAGTCGTAGGTCACGTCGCCGCGGCGGCGAGTTGCGTCGCGACCCCCCGGGGCCGCCCGACTTCTCGAGGACGGTGACAGTCGCTCCCTCGAGGCCACGGTCCAGGGCGAAGGTGGCTGCGGCCGTCGCCGCACCCGCGCCGACGACGCCGACGTCTGTCATCCGAACCGCTTGGACCCGTTCGGGAAAAACAGGTTGGGGAAACTACCCACCGGCACGGGCACGTACTCTCTGTAAGGTATTGAGATGGCTGGCCTCGGTACCCGGGGCGCACGGACTATCAGTAGTGAACGAGTTTCGCGCCCTCTTGTGCTGAACGGCCCTCCCTCAGACGCGAAGGGCGTCCGACAGTGTCCGACAGACCTCAAGCTTGTAACGCCGTGGCCCATTCCGTTAGGTGATGAATAGAACTGACGGAAGCGGACAGCGATCGTCTACTGTCGTCCTATACGGTGGGAAAGGCGGTGTCGGAAAGACCACCTGTGCGACAGCACATGCACTCGCAGTCTCGAGGGGAGCGTCTGAGGCGAAGACGCTCGTCGTCTCGACGGACCCTGCACACTCTCTCGGTGATGCGTTGGATCAGGACCTCGGTGGTACGCCGACGGCCGTGACCGACTCGCTGTTCGCGGCGGAGGTTGATCCCGAGGCCGCACAGGAGGCGTATCGGGCAGTCGTCGAGGCCCTCGCCGACGAGTTTCGCGACGCAGGCTTGCGGTTAGAGGAAGACGACCTCGAACGTCTCTTCGAGGCTGGACTGATTCCGGGGGGTGACGAAGTAGCTGCGCTCGAGTACGTCGCTCGCTATACCTCGGCAGGGTACGACACCGTCGTCTTCGACACCGCCCCGACCGGGCACACGCTTCGGCTGTTCGATCTTCCCGAGGTCCTCGACGAGACGCTCGGTGTGGCTGGTGAGGTACGACGGCGCGTCCGACGGACGGCCAGAACAGCCCGGAGCATGGTGCTCGGGCCCGCGGCATACTGGGGTGGTCGCGACGACTCCGACGAAATCGCGTCGCTTCGCGAGCGCATCGGTCTGGTGGGAGATTTGCTTCGAGACCCGGCCCGCACTCGCTTCCGTGTTGTGCTCACACCCGATGAGATGGCGATCGCCGAAACCGAGCGCCTCGTCTCTCGCCTCGACGACGCGTCTGTCCCGGTCGCCTCGCTCGTGGGTAACCGATTTTTCAACAATGGGGACGAATGCCCGTGCGACAGGTGCCAGCGTGACGCCAGGCGGCACGCGCGGCGCCTGCGAGAGATAGAAAATCGGTTCGACTTTCCGGTCAGTGTTGTCCCGGAACTGGAGAGTGAGGCACGGGGGCTGGATACACTTTCCGAACTCGGTCAGTATCTGCTCTCGGAAGATCACGACCGAAAGCAAGGGTATTGGCCATAGGTGGCGACGTGGGCAGTCAGCGGAACGATTACCAGTTTTGCTCCGTTTTCGCCCACGTGGCTCCCGGCCAACTGGCAATCCCAGTATCTCCTCCATGTCTTCACGCGGTTCGCCTCGTCAGTATAATCAGGACTCGATGCGACATCCCGGCCTTCCACCAACCGGCCCGGAACCCCCCTTTTCAGCGGTGCTCGATGCAGGTCCGCGGTCCCTGGAGCTGCCCTCCGGAATAGGTACTGAAATGATAATTTTTCCCGGTTGGTCGCTGCCAGTCGGTTACGGTAGCCTCTCACAATAGTTTATTTACTGCAGCAGCCGGTAGTCATGACCAATGCAGCACCTCCCCAGAGGACCACGGCTCGACACCGGTCCGGCCCGGACCGAAAGCAACAGCCTCCATGTGCTCGGGCACCCAATTTCCAGCCCCATTTTCTAATTGTCTCTGTAGCCAGCAAGCCGCCTCGAGAAAGAGGAGGGCCAGCCCCATGCATGAACTAGTGTTCTCGATCGAGCAGGGGAAGGGGCAGACCTGCTCAAGGACGTGTTCAGGGAGCACGGTGCCGCGCTGTCCGCTGACGGGATCGCCAGTTGCATCGGCCGGGACCGGTCGTGGTTCCTCGACCGGTTCGAGGGACGGAACTCGGCGCTCGATCGGATCGAGCGTATCAGGTGCGAGGCCCAGGGACCGCGCGAGGAGATGACCGACCACGAGTGCGGTGCCGACGTCCACGCCGACCGGCTGGAGCGGTCGCCCACCACGACGGTCATTCACACGTTCATCGAGCGCCTCCACAGGCGTATCTCGGTGCTGGCGGGACAGTACCCCGCTTCCGGTCCCCGGCCCGGAGGCCACCCCAGTCGAGGAGCCGCCGATATTCACGCCGCCGAAGACGGCCGTCAGGAGGCCGACGGCCAATAGCACCGACAGCGCCATTCGGGGCGGCGGAGGAGGCAATTCTGCAAAAGGGTCTCGGGTTTCGGCCACTCGGGATAGCGGCCACCGGTATTCGATCGGACCGGATAGCGGCCACCGGTATTCGATCGGACCGGATAGCGGCCACCGGTATTCGATC
>JAZKTI010000040.1:0-14177 GCA_036625635.1 Haloarculaceae archaeon | reverse complement strand
CCGCCTCCAGCACTCGCGCCGCCACCGCCACTGCTCCCGCCTCCAGCACTCGCGCCACCACCGCCACCGCCAGCGGTGCTACGCTTGTCATCCGGGGTCGCGGCGCCAGTCTCCGCGTCGGCGGACTCTTCGACGGCCTGGTTCGGGTCGCTCAGGTCGAGAGTCTCGACTTCCTCGTCGGGCGAGTCCTCGTCACCGCCCTGGGCGGGCACTTCTTCGGCCTCCCCGGAGATGACCTCGCGGACGGCTTCGTCGTCACTCTCGGGAATGATGTCCTCATCGGGCAGGTCGATGTCCTCGTCCTCCGGGAGCGGCGGGTCCACCTGCTCGATCTCCGGGTCCGTCAAAAACTGCTCGACGTCGTCAGTCCCGGTCGCCCGGATTCCGTACACGGTGGTATAGTCGCCGTGAGCTTCCAGAGCCCGTTCGAACCTGATCTGGTCCTGGTCGATAGTCCAGTACTCGCTGCCATACTCCGGGTGAAACCCCAGATCCTCGACGGCGACCCCATCGGGCACGTAATCGCGGAGTCGGACCGTCACCTCCTCGTCGCGCCGGTTCTCGAACTTGAAGGCGATTGCCGGAACGGGAAACTCCTCCTCCTCGAACCGCTTGAGGACGACCACCCCCTCGGAGGCGGCCGTCACCTCTTCGTGGGCCTGTGAGTCACTCATGTATCCATGCCAGAGGTGCGCGGTCTTAAAGGTACTTGCTGTTATCCATGGGATAACCGGGTCAGCCCCGGTCCAGGACCCGGTTCGCAAGTCAGAGGTCTGACCGGTCCCCGATTTCGAGAATCTCGAGGTCCCTGGGAAACTCGAAACTCCGCACGTGGTCGTGCAACGCGTGCGGGTCGGCAGTCAGCCCCTTCCACATGTCCCAGTGGGTGGGCACGAGGCGCTCGAGCTGTAGTTCGTTCGCCGCCTCGACGATCTCGTCGGGGTCGTTGTACCAGGTGGTGCGCTTCGGAACGCCCGTCTCCTTGTCGGGAAGCATGCCGCTCGAGCCGAACGCAAGCATTCCCAGGTCGATATCGTAGGCTTCGCCGACCTCGTCGAAGGCTCCGGGTCGGCTGTCACCACCGTGGAAGAACGTGCCGGTCCGGTGCTCGATCAGGTAGGCGACCGGGTGGGCCGCGTCCGGGTCGTTGGCCGGCTCTACCCGGATCCTGAGGTCCCCGACCCGGACAGTGTCTCCTTCGGCCACTCGCTCGAACTGATCGTGCGTGACTCCCCACTGTTCGGTCCAGCCCGCCTCGCGGGCGGCATCGATGCTCGCCTCGGGGGCGTAGAAGTCCGCTCCAGTCTCCTCGAGGATCGGAGCTTGGCTCGGCCCGTGGACGTGGTCGGTGTGCTCGTGTGTGGCCAGGACTGCGTCGGCCTCTCGGACGGACGCGGCCTCGAAGGGGACCGGAATCATGCGAACAGTTCTGGGTGGATCGCCGGTTCCGAGATAGGGGTCGATGAAGACGGTGGTCCCGCTGCTGCTCTTCAGGAGGGCCCCGTTGCAACCGAGGTACCAGACGGCGATCGAATCGGGGTCCGCGCGTTCGACCTCGCGGAGGAGCCAGTCGCCCCAGTCGGAGTGGACGGACATGCTCTGAAGGGGGACCGCCCGGGTTCTAAAGCCACTGCTTCACTCGACCGTAACCCACCGCCGCACTCGAACTTAACCCACCGCGCCACGCGAAAGAAACCCAACGAGGCTCGCGCCCCTCGCAAGACCATCAAAGCGTCGGCTGCACGCGACCGTTACCGACGGCTGCACTCGAGCGTTCCCCACCGCTGCACTCGACCGTATCCCACCGCTGCACTCGATCGGACCCCACCGCTGCACTCGACCGTATCCCACCGCCGCAATCGACCGTATCCCATCGCTGCACTCGACCGTACCCCACCGCTTCACTCGACCTTACCGCTCCTCGCCCACCGTTTTCCAGACCTCCTGCTTCCCTCGACCGCCCTGGCATGTCGCGGGGAGTGGACCCGTTCGATGGCGAGGACCCACCGCCGGATTCCCGGGACAGCGAGGCGATAAGGGGGGATCCTGGTACCGTATGCCCACCTGTAGCGGCGGTTCCAGCCAGAGGTAAGCGTCGGTCCTGCGGAGTGACGGAGCGGTCCAGCCGTGTGACGTGGTGGTTCCAACTCGGGTAATGTGGTGGCCCGGTGACTGACGTGGCTGTTCCTGCCGAGTGACGTGGGGGTTCCCACTCGAGCAATGTGGCGGCCCCGTTAGTGACACGGCGGTTCCTGTACAGGGTGCGGTGGGAGGGGCCGCCACGGTGAAATGACGGCAGCCCGCGATTGGTTACAGATCCCCATCGCTGGGTTCGAGTGAGCCGTCGAGTCGCTCCTCGGTTTCGGCCTGCAGTTTGTAGCGCTGGACCTTCTGGGTCGCGCTCCGGGGCAGCTCCTTGACGAAGAAGACGCGCCGAGGGTGGGCGTAACTGGCGACGTTGTCGAGCGCGAACCGCCGCAGGTCGTCCTCGGCGACCTCGGCATCGGCCGCGGGGACGACGTAGGCGACCGGCGCCTCGCCCGTGACCTCGTGTGGGGCGGCAACCACCGCAGCCTCCTCGACGGCGGGGTGTTCGTAGAGGGCGTCCTCGACCTCGGCCGGGTAGACGTTCTCGCCACCCACGATGAGCATGTCGTCGGCCCGGTCGACCATCCAGAAGTAGCCGTCCTCGTCGACCCTGGCGATGTCCTCGGTGTAGAACCAGCCATCGTCGTCGAAGGCCGCTGCGGTCTGCTCGGGTCGCTCGTGGTATCCCTCGAAGACCTGCGGGCCCCGCACGGCAATCTCGCCGGTGACGGCCTGCTCGTCGTCCCAGTCGACGTCGTTGCTCGGCCGCGGCGTGAGGTCCTCGGCCTCGACTTTCGTCTCGCGCGTGCCGGGATCGACGAGCTTCATCTCGAGATTCGGGACCGGCGGACCGATGCACCCCGCGGCTTTCTTGACGCCCCGGGCGGGTTCGAGCGTCCCGGCCGGGGCCGTCTCGCTCATCCCCCAGCCCTCGATCATCGGGACCTCCCACTCCTGTTCGATGGTCCGGCGAATCTCGTCCGGCAGGGGCGCGGCCGCACAGACAACGTCCTCGAGCGACGAGACGTCGTAAGCCGATGGGTCCTCGCGGTAGGTCCGCCACATCGCCGTGAACAGCGCCGGCACGCCCGAGAACTTCGTGAGCGACTGCTCGTCGATGGCCCGGAGCATCGCTTCGGGGTCGGGCTCGGCCTGGAGGACCATCTCCGCCCCCCGGAGGAGGTAGGTCCCCATGAGGGCATTCAGTCCGTAGATGTGAAAGAGCGGGAGAACGAGCAACGAGGAGTCCTCGGCGTCGACCGCGAGTGTCCCTTTACCGTAGGACTCGATCGCCGTGAGGAGGTTCCGGTGGGTCAGGAGGACGCCCTTGGGCCTCCCGGTCGTCCCGCTGGTGTAGAGCTGCACGGCCACGTCGTCCAGGTCCCGGTCGACGCGATCGAATTCGCTTGCCGCAACCGATCGCGCGTGGGACAGGTTCACCACCTCGACGTGGTCAGACTCGGAGACGCCGGGAAGGAACAGCGTCTCGATGCCCGCGGCGGCGGCGAGGTCCTGGACCTCGTCGGCGAGGAACGGGGAACCGATCATGGCGTCTGCGCCCGAATCCCCGAGGACGAACGCCAGCGTCTCCGGGTCCATCCGGAGGTTCAGCGGGACGGGGACCCCCCCGGCCTTGAGGATTCCGAAGTACGCCTGCGGGAACTGGGGCGTGTTCGGGACGAACAGCGCGACCCGTAGGCCCGGGGACAGCCCGCGATCGGTCAGGGCGTTCGCGACCTCGTTTGCACCGCCTTCGAGGGCCGCAAACGAGAGCGGTTGCCCGTGGAAGCTAAAGGCAGTCTTGTCGCCGTACCGCTCGGCGCTCAGCGTCGGCAGGTCGCCCAGGTGCGAGAGCGGTTCGTCGGATCGGTACTCCATGGGCAGTGAACACATGGCACGTCGCCTTAAGCTTATTCGACGTATCGGGTTCTTCACAGCCCTCGCGGGCACTCAAGCGGCCTTTCGGCTGCAGATGAGCCCAGTTGGGACACGAGGTGGGGCTTCGGGGGGACTGACTGGGCGAGCCAAACACACCTCGCCACATGTTTTTGTACGCGCCCCCCACAGATAACACATGTCCGGTACCCGTGGCGGCAGACTCCGGCTGCTCGTTGCCCTGCTCGTACTCCTCGGGCTCGTGGGACTCTTCGTCGGCGCGTCGTACTACGCCGATCTGCTGTGGTTCCTCGAACTCGGTTACGAGGGGGTTTTCCTCGGCATACTAGCCTACCGGTTCGGGCTGTTCATCGTGGCCGCGCTCGTGACGGCCCTGGTCCTCTACGCGAGCTACCGGGTCGTCCGGAGCAACCTCGCCGAACTGGGAAGCGCTCCCCACCGCGCCGGGACGCTCGGGGTTATCGGCGCCCTCTCCCTGTTCGTCGGCCTCCTCTACGCGGGGGGGTGGGAGACGGTCCTGCGCTTTCTGCACGCAACGCCCTTCGGCGTGACCGACCCGATCTTCGGTCGGGACGTGGCCTTCTTTGTCTACACCCTGCCACTGTTGAACCTCGCGGTCGGCTTCCTCCTGCTCGTCCTGGCGCTGGGCCTGCTCTTCTCGCTGACGTTGTATCTGCTCCCCTTCGTGATCGAGGCCCCCGACGAAGAGGTCGGTTTTACCCTTGACACGGCGACGGCCTACTCGTACCTCCGGGGTCGGGTCTACGGACATCTGGTCGTGTACGTCGGCGCGATCATGGTCGTCCTGGGCGGTTCCTTCGCCCTCGATCGCTACGGGTTGCTCTACTCGAGCCGCGGGGCCGTCTTCGGCATGGGGGCGACTGACCAGACCATCTTCCTCCCCCTGTTCGGGCTCCTGGCCGTGACGGCGGCCCTCGGCGGCATCCTGGTTGCCCTGAGCGGCCGGATCGGCGACGTCCGGGCAGCCTACGTTCCCATCGCGATTCTCGTGGGGTTCTTTATCGTGGGGAACGTCGCGGGCGTGGTCTACCAGGGTTTCGTGGTCGGGCCGGACGAGTTCAACAAGGAGGAGCAGTTCATCGAGAACGAGATCGAGTTCACAAACCACGCCTATGCCCTGGACCGGATCGACGAGCAGGAGTTTCCCGTCTCCGACTCGCTCTCCCGCGAACAGGTCGAGGACAACCCCGGGACCATCGACAATGCGAGACTGTGGGATCCACGCCCACTCCTGACGACGTATAACGAACTCCAGATCTTCCGGACCTACTCCCAGTTCACCGACGTCGACTTCGACCGCTACGAGATCGACGGGCAGATGCGGGAGGTGATGGTCTCGGCCCGCGAACTCGAGTTCGACGCGCTGCAAGAGGAATCGAAGAGCTGGGTCAACCGTCACCTCGTCTACACCCACGGGTACGGCCTCGCGATGTCCCCAGTGAACGCGGTCACCGAGGACGGCCTGCCGGAACTCTACGTCAAGGACATCCCGCCGAACTCGTCGGTGGGCATCGAGGTCGACCAGCCGCGGATCTACTACGGCGAAGCCACGACCGACTACGCCATCGTGAACTCGGGGACGCGCGAACTGGACTACCCCAGCGGCGGCGAGAACGTCTACACCGACTACGACGCCGAGGGTGGGGTGCCGCTGGACTCGACGATCAAAAAACTGGTCTACTCGCTCCAGTTCGGAGACCCCCAGATATTCCTCTCGGATTCGGTCACCGACGACTCGCGGCTCCAGTTCGACCGCGACATCCAGTCGCGAGCGCCGAAGATCGCCCCCTTCCTCGAGTACGACGACGACCCCTACGTGGTGACCTCGAACGGCAAGCTGTACTGGATCTACGATGCCTACACCACCAGCGACAACTACCCCTACTCCGACCGGGCGCAGTTCAAGGGCGAGCGGGCCAACTACGTCCGGAACTCGGTGAAGGTAGTCGTCGACGCCTACACCGGCGAGACAACCTACTACGTCGCGGAGACCGAGGACCCGCTCGTCCAGACCTACCGGAAGGCCTTCCCCGAACTCTTCGAGGACTTCGAGGACATGCCGGCCCACCTCCAGGAGCACATCCGCTACCCGGAGGACGCGTTCCGCGTGCAGGCCCAGCAGTACCTCACCTACCACATGAAAGAGCCCCAGGTCTTCTACAACAAGGAGGACGCCTGGCGCATCCCCAACGAGGTCACCCGGGGCGAGGAGATCTCCATGGAGCCCTACTACATCATCATGACCTTCCCCGGCCAGGAGGAGCCGGAGTTCGTCATGGTCCAGCCGTACATCCCCGAGGGCCGCCAGAACATGATCGGCTGGCTGGCCGCCAGATCGGACCCCGCGGAGTACGGCACGCTCAAGTCCTTCCTCTTCTCGAAGCAGCGGCTGATCTTCGGGCCGATGCAGATCGAGTCCCGCATCGACCAGGACGCGGACATCTCCCAGCAGATCACGCTCTGGTCGGAGTCCGGCTCCCGGGTCATCCGCGGCAACCTGCTCGCCATACCCATCGAGGACACCATCATCTACATCGAGCCGCTCTTCCTGGAGTCCCGCGAGGAGGGCGCCCTGCCGGAGTTGAAGCGGGTCATCCTCGCCCACGGTAATCGAGTGACGATGCAGCCCAGCCTGGAACAGGCCCTGGCGGTGATGCTCGGTGCCGCCGAGCCGGAGGCCCCCGGCCCCGGTACCGGTGCAGGCTTGACAGAGGACCAACTGGAGCGAGCTCAGACGCTATACGAGGAGGCCCAGACTGCGTTGCAGGAGGGCGAGTTCGCCACCTACGCCCAGCGGATCGAGGACCTCGGGGCCTTGCTCGAGTCGGCGGAGGTGGGTGGTGGGAACGAGACGGGATAGGACCGCCGTCGAAACCCGAGTTGGGTTCTCACTCGCTCCGTCGCGGGATGGCCTCGAGTAACGAGTCCCGCTGAAAGACGCCACCGGTTACTCCGCCAGTCGCGTGGACCAGTGGACACGGGACCCGAAAAACTCATACCGGCTTCCGTATCACTTGCGCTGGGACCACACTGGGCCATCCGCTGCTGGTAGGACAGGGTCGCCCAGCGAATTAGTTGTCCCAAACCGGAATCTCCGAGTCACCGAGGATCCCGAGAGCGGCGACTCCGAAATTACGGATGACGAGTCGGTTACCACCCGTTCACATGCGGTGTATATACCTCTCGTCGGTGTGATCCAGGACTAAGAATAGTCACTATCTCTAATATACGGGGTTGCGAAACGCGTCGTATGTCGATCGAAGCACTCACCGAGTCGGGAATGAGGTCGATGAATGACGAGGAGATCGGGGAGTTCCTGACCGACCAAGGCGTCGGAACACTCGCTCTTCAGGGCGAGGACGTCCCGTACCAGGTCCCCCTATCCTTCGGCTTCGACGGCGAGTCGTCGATCTACTTCGTCTACTTGCTGTTCGGGACCGAGAGTCGCAAGGAGTCCCTCAGCGACGAGACGAGTCGGGGACACTTTCTCGTGTTCGACGCCACCTCCATGCACGAGTGGCAAAGCGTGAGTCTGGCGGGAGACCTGACCGAGATCGACGACGAGGAGTGGAGCGATCTGCAGGAAACGATGAAGAACGCCTGGCACTCCGATCTGTTCGCCTCTGCGGACCCGATGCGGGGGGTCACGGGGTACCGGTTCGACATCGACGAGTGGACGGGGGTGCAGTACGGCGTCGTCGAGTGAGAAACGGACCCAGTGAACGGGGTAAGGAGGAGTTACGAACGGACCGCCCGATCTCGGTTGCAGTCTCAGGACCGGGACGACACTCTCGGCCCGCCTGTCCTCCGAGAAGTATCGGAGAGCTTGCACATATAGTCGGTGGCTGTCCCCGCGACTGCGACCGGCTTCCCGGCGTGAAACGTCTTGCCGATGTCGATCTACCTGCGCTCGCTGACGCCAGCACGGCATCCGCATCTTCGAGTGAGTCGGTCGATGATGGGGGGGTTGGAATGTCGGTGTCATCGACAGCGATGTAGACTGGCTTGGAGTCAAGTGAGGCTCTCGTATCCGGAGCCGTCGCGGGGGCAAGGTCCGGACGACTGCTTCCGAGTGCGGTACATCCCAAGATCCCGGCGAGAGTACCTGTGCTTCCGGCTGGGAGGAAGGCCCCTCGACTGTTGGAGGGGGCACAAGAGGATCGAATGGTGGGCGTAGAAATGATTTCGATGTTCGGCCAAAGGCCGTACTGAGGACCCGTCAGAAATTGGGGGGCGCAATATCATCCCTGGATCTGGTGTAGAAGATCAAATTCAGGGGCTAAGCTCTTAGATCCCGGGAGACGGTTCAGGGTGTACCTTCAGCAAGGCGCGTCCCGAGGAATCGATACTGCGGTTGCTAGTGGTGGCTGAATGCAAGAGATCGCTTCCATGTCCGCCGGTTTCTGAGGAAAGAACCGAAGGTTGAAGCTTTGGAAACCTCAATCCAGGGTATGACTCACGTCTCCACGGAAGAGGTGATTACGGCACTCGAAGAGGAAGATGCACAGTTCGCGGAAGTGCTTGGCACAGAGTCTGTGACAATCGAGATAGGAAAATATCCAACCGCATCGCCAAAGAATCCTCACAATGAGGACGAAGTCTACTACATCGTCTCCGGGTCGGGAATGATCCGTGTCGGGGACGAGACATATAATGTCGAGACTGGCGATGTGGTTTTCGTCGAACAGGGATTTGAACACGACTTCTTCAATATTGACGAGGAGATTACTGCGCTGACTATTTTCCTCGGGTCCGATGACCCGAGTTCGTATAGTATTCGTGAATGATATGAACCCACGTCAGTCCTGCCGACCTGACCTCCTTTGCTGAGCGATTTCGACCGTCTGCACTGACGATCGAACGATGCGAGAGCTGTACCCTGTTTGCAGCGCGGCAGTTTGGATACCCGCAGACGCCGTCAGACCCCGTTTGCTGAATAGTGAAGATGCATCTGGGGGCCTGGCGAGCCAGGACATCTCCCGAGGCACCCAAAATATTTTACGTCGTGGCCAGATCGTCGTTCTATACGATGCCACTGAGAAAGGATCTCGCAGTAACTGTCCTTCTCAACAGTCTCCTCTTCTACGTGATCGGACGAACGGTTCGAGGACATCAGACAGGGGTTCGTCTCGGACTCCTCGGAGGTCTCTTATCCGGTCTTGTTGTACGGTATATTGACTCCAAGTCTGAAAGTCCACCTGTCTGATTATTGGGTGCCGGCATAAGCTCAAAACGTCCGGAGCGCTTCGACGTGACAGCACCCTTCTGACGAGATACCCGGAGCGCAATTGGATCGAGGTGTTCCCGGCGGAACCGCCCTCTTTAAGGGGCCCTCAGATTGCGTATTCAGCAGCAATACGGGCAAATCCACGCCACCGGCTCGTCATGCCTTACCCGCTGGAGAACGTGATCACCGCAATATTGGTCTAGTACCGGTCTGGCACTTTCCCCCCAAGGAACCTCGAAATCGAGCGAGTACTGGCCGGGCATCCAGAACCGGTCGGTCGTCGGTGGGACCTTGGCGATGGGGAAATCATCGTACCAGAACAGTTCTTCTTCGCTCAGTTGACTGAATGACGTGGGATGGACGATCGGGGACTCGCCGGCCGGGACGACGGTCTGGTCCACCAGTTCCACGGCCGGCATCTCCGGAGGGCGGATAGCCTCCAAGCTTCCGAGAGGGTACGCCCGGGATCAGTATTAGATCGCTTAAAAAGACCTGGACGGCACCAATCGAGGTCGACTACATGCGTTCTTCTTCGAGTGCCCAACCCAGCGCCCGCTTGTAGAAGGTTAACATTTTCATTTGAATCCCGTCGTGGTTCATCTCCTCGTCCGCCAACCGAAGCCCGTCGTGTTTCGTCTCTTCCTCCTCCAGCTGGTCCGACAGGAACTCGTATCGCTTGCGAATCTCGGCTTCTTCACGCATGGGATTGGGTAAGAACTCGTCAACTAAATCCTGACGGACGTGGAACGCCCGGGCCGGTGGCGCAATGTCGACGATCGGTGGCACGGCCGTGGGGAGGCCGACCAACAACTATTCCGTATTTCTCCACCCCGATCTCAATGATTTGCCCGAAGGAGGGCAATATTGGCAATTGAGTCCGTCTGCAACTTTATTATGATATCTCTTAAAGGAGCTACTTGGCCCGCTGGTGGCCCCAATCGCTCGGGTGGGTGGGGAACGCGGGCCAATTTTCTGCCCGGATAGCGGGTTGTGCCACCCGTTGGAGATACGTCGGAGAGACTGGGGGTGATTCGCCACGAAAAACAGGAACGACATATCTCACGGTTGATCGGTGCTGAACCATCTGGATCAGCGAAGTCTGATGAATAGTGCGAGTATTATTCATCGAAGAATCCCCATCATTCGTGCTAAGGCCCTGGTTTCACCCGAGACGAAACTTGTCGCTGACCAACTGACCATCGTGGTCCAGAACCTCGCGGTCCGATTTCGATCCAATGGTGGGCAGTTGCTCGTCCGGCCGTGCTCCCCGCCCACCTCCCGGTTGGGAACCGGAATGCCATCGTCTCAGTCGCCGTGTGGGGAACAGGTGATCCGGTAGTACCGGCCCTCGTACTCGGCGACGAACGATCCCGATGATCCGCTACCAGCGATATGCGATGGACACCGGACGCCCTGGTCGGCAAGGAACCTGATCGTCCGCACCTCGCGGTCGTACCCCCGTACGGAGAGGCGACAACGACGGCGGTCATCGGTGGTCGTATCGCAGTCCCCCCGAACGAACAGGTCCGCCGCCACCTCCGGGACCTCCGAGAAGTCCGCCGCCGGTTCGGAGACAGTGGATTCGGGGACCTCCTCTGCGCTCACGATGTAGCCCCAGCCCCAGCCGATACCGAACCCGGCCAGGAGGAGGAGAAAGACGATCGCCGGAATCCCACCAACGAAGACCGGAACGCCGCCGGAACGAACGCCGGCGCCGAAGCGCAGGGCCAGCGGGACACTCACCAGGCCAAGCGCGAGCATGATGAGGGCGGTGAGGAAAGGGTCGATGCCAGCGACGGCCACCACCAGAAACAGGACGAACACGCCCACCATCGTCGCGATGGCCAGGCCCATCTCCCTGAGGTTCGCCCAGCGGTCGCTGAGGTAGTCCCCGATGAGCACCGGGACGGCGAGGCCGACGAGAATCGAGACGAAGAAGTGCCCGAGGATCGCGGTCTCGGTCGCCATGCTGGGACCGAGGCGGAGGTAGAACAGGTCGTAAATCACGGGCTGGACCGGCAGTGTCAGGTTCAATGTCGCGAGCGCCACGGCCGCCGTTCCCACGAATCCCAGCAGCAGGTAGGCACCGATCCGCGCGACCGCCACGAGTTTGGCTCTCGGGAGCTCCATGGCAGGTGTCTCGCCCGCACTCGGGTGGTAACGGTCGCAACTGGCGTCCTCGCCACAAGTACCTTCTGGGGCTGCTGGAATGATTCCCGGACATGGACGGACCCTGGTGCGCGGTTCAGTGTCAACTGTAGGGTGGCGATACCGCCTGGTCCGCAGTGTCCTCAATACTACGAACGAGGGGTGGTACCAATACCAACTGGTGAAACTGCCATCGGCGGCTACCTCTTCGGACTCGGGAAAGTTGACGGCACCGCGACCGCTGACAGCCAGAAAGCCCTCGGCCCGCTCTAGAAAGCAACGGTGAGGGCTTTCCGGTTGGTTGCGGTTGCACTCACATCTCCGTTCGAGGGCGAGGTGAGGACTTGCTGGCCGTTTGCGGTTACAGGTACAGTAACACCAGAGCGGGGTGAAAGCTTGCTGGCTGTTTGCGGTCACAGGCGTGTCTTCCTACGAGAGCGAGACGAGGCGATTCGGGTCGGTGAAACCGGATATGTGTTTCCGTTGACTGTAGCGTGAACAATCATGAAAGGGCCTTCGCCATCTCGACGTGGGGGATGCCAGCGTCGTCGAAGACCTCGTCGCTCGTGCGCTCGTAGCCGAGGGCCTGGTAGAAGTCCTCAACGCGGATCTGGGCGTGGAGCACTGCCCGTTCCAGGCCCTCCTCCCGGGCGACGGCCTCGATCGCCTCCACGAGGGCCGTCCCAACTCCGCGCTCGCGGTAGGCGTCGCGAACCGCGACGCGCTCGATTTTCGCGACCTCGGGGTCCGGACGCCGGAGGCGAGCAGTCCCAACGGGGCGGTCGCCGTCGTAGGCGACCACGTGTCGAGCAGTCTCGTCTTTGCCGTCCATCTCGAGCGTCTCGTCGATGTCCTGGCCCTCGACGAAGACGTCCACGCGGACGTCGAAGGCGTCCTCGAGTGTGGCGCACTCCCGGAGGCGTCGGATCTCCACGTCCTCGCCCATCGATCCCGCGTAGGCCGGTGGCTCGTCTGAAGCTTTCGATCGAGCGAATCGGGTATTCTACCGGCACCGCCGGGGCGGCCCCGACCGCAATCAGTTCCCGGTCGGGCTGTAGTTCGGCGCCTCGTCGGTGATGACGACGTCGTGGGGGTGACTCTCCTGCTGGCCGGCACCGGAGACGCGGACGAACTCGGAGCGCTGCTTGAAGCCTGGGATCGACTCGGCACCGACGTAGCCCATTCCGGACTGCATCCCGCCGGTGAGCTGGGTGAGTTCGCTCTCGAGGGTCCCCTTGTAGGGCGTAGCGGCTTCGACCCCCTCGGGAACGTAGTCCTCGTCCTCCTCGGGGTCCTTGAGGTAGCGTTCTCCACCGCCTGACGTCATCGCCCCGACGGAGCCCATGCCCCGGTACTGCTTGTACTTCTTCCCGTTCCTGGTGATGACCCGGCCCGGGGCCTCGTCAGTACCCGCGAAGAAGGAGCCGAGCATGACCGCGTCGGCGCCAGCGGCGATGGCCTTGATCGCGTCGCCTGAGTAGCGGATGCCTCCGTCGGCGATGACGGGGACGTCGTGCCTGCTGGCGACGTCGGCCACCTGCGCGACGGCGGTGATCTGGGGCATCCCCGCACCGGTGACGACGCGGGTCGTACAGATCGACCCCGGGCCGATGCCGACTTTGAGCCCGTCGGCGAAGTCGACCAGGGCCTCGGCGGCCTCCCTCGTGCCGATGTTCCCGACGACGACGTCGGGGTCGACCTCGCCGGCGATCTCGCGGGCGCTGTCGACGACATTCCGATTGTGCGCGTGGGCACAATCGATGAACACGACGTCGGCACCGGCCTCGTCGGCGGCGAGGGCCCGGGCTGACTCGAAGGGGCCGACGGCGACGCCGACGCGGAGGTGGCCCTTCTCGTCGCGGGCGGCGTCGTCGTACTCACGGCGCTGAAGGATGCCCTGCATGGTGACGAGCCCGATGAGCCGGTCCTGCTCGTCGACGATCGGCACCCGCTCGATCTTGTGTTCGTACATGAGTTCCAGGGCCTCGCGGGGACTCACGTCCTCGGGGGCGGTGATGACCTCGTCGGTCATCGCCTCCCGGACGTCGTCGCGTTCGGCGACCTCGAGGTAGGGGCGGATGTCCGTCCCCGAGATGATCCCGAGGACCTCGCCGTCCTCGGCCACGACCGGCGCGCCGGAGACGCCCTCGCGTTTCATCATCTCGTCGACCTCGCGGACCGTCTGGCCGGGACTGGCCGTGACCACGTCGCGGATGATGAGTTCGTCGGCGCGCTTGACGCGCTCGATCTCGTCCCGCATCGTCTCCACGGACATGTTGCGGTGGAGCACGCCGAGACCGCCGTGTCGAGCCATCTCGATGGCCATTCGGCTTTCGGTAACGGTGTCCATCGCCGCCGAGAGGACCGGGACCCCGAGGTCGACGTTGCGGGAGACCCGCGTCGAGACGTCGGCCTCGTCCGGTTCGACGTGACTCTCCTTTGGGCGAAGCAAGACATCGTCGAAGGTCAGTGCCTCCTCCACGCGGAGTTTCTGCGAAAACGGGCTGGAATCGGTCGCCATGTAAACGGTGCGGAGCGGTGCCTGAAAAGGATTGCGAGACCGGGCTTGGTGGTGCCCCGCGGCGGCGGATCTGCCTCGTCACCCCGTCCTTGCCTCGGCATCCCACTCACCCGCTTCGAGCACTCTCACTCCGGACAAGTCCGCCGGGGCTAGTGGAGCGTCCACCCTGAAATGGAGCGAACCGAGATCCCAATGTCGCCTGACATACGGTCCTCACCTCGCTCTCGAACGCAGACCACATTGCAACCGCAGACAGCCAGAACGCCCTCACCTCGC
>JAZKTI010000039.1:0-14464 GCA_036625635.1 Haloarculaceae archaeon | reverse complement strand
GGAATGAGAGGAGCAGAGAGGGAAATGATAGGAACGGAGAAAGGAATGAGAGGAGGGAAGCGGACCGGCCGAAGGCGATATCGTCGGTTCTCCGGCCTACTGTCGGGACGCTTTTACCCGCTCCTCGCCGAGACGGACGCATGTACGTCGAGCCGGTCGAAGGATTGCCCGAGATCCGCCCCGGGGACGACCTCGCGGGCCTCCTGGGTGAGGCTGTCGACCTCGACGAGTCCTCGCACCTCTGTGTCGCCTCGACGATCGTCTCGAAGGCCGAGGGCCGCCAGGCCGACCTGGCCGACTTCCCGCCGAGCGATCGGGCCGAAGAACTCGCCGAGCGGATCGCGGCCATCGCCGGCGAGTCGAAGGACCCCCGCTTCGCCGAGGCCGTCCTCGCCGAGAGCGACGAACTCCTGCTCGAAGCGCCGATCCTGCTTGCTGTGACGCGATTCGGTCACGTTACCGTCAATGCCGGCATCGACCGATCGAACGTCCCCGACGCGGACCTCCTCCTCCTGCCCGAAGATCCGGGCCAGAGCGCCGCGAGACTCCACGAGGCGCTTTCGGTCCCAGTAATCGTCACCGACACCTCCGGCCGCCCGTTCCGTCAGGGTCAAC
This sequence comes from Haloarculaceae archaeon, assembly GCA_036625635.1. Lineage (GTDB taxonomy): Archaea > Halobacteriota > Halobacteria > Halobacteriales > Haloarculaceae > JAZKTI01. Next base: position 13,849 of record JAZKTI010000039.1, on the reverse strand, counting down.
GTGGCGTTGCCCTGGGCTGGGCGGGCACCCCCGCGGCCCGGGACTGGCGGGGTGAGCACGATCGCGATGGTCGTGAACTCGGCGTCACGGTCCAGGCCGTCGTCGACGAACTCGCGGCCGCGGCAAATCTCGTGACCGGTGAGGGGGCGGGTGGAACGCCCGCGGCGGTCGTCCGGGACTTCGAGTTCGGCGATCACGCCGGTCACGCGGGGCTTTACCGCGACCCCCAGAGCGATCTCGTTCGGGCGGCACTCCGAGCGTGGTCCTTCGAGGACGACCCGGTCGTCGGGACCACCACCAGTGGCGTGGATCAGGGTGATACGACCCGGGAGGTGGCCGATGCTGGGGATTGAACTGACGCCCGAGCACCCGGTCTCTCGGGTGGGCGAGCTCGGCGCGCTCGCGGAAGGGGCCGGGTTCGGCGCCGCCTTCGTCAGCCACCACTACAACAATCGGGACGAGTTCATCACTCTCGCCGAGATCGCCGCCCGGACGGATACAATCGCGCTCGGCCCGGGCGTCGTTAACCCCTACGAGACCCACCCCGTGACCCTCGCCTCCCGGATGGCGACGCTCGACGAGTTTGCTGACGGGCGGGGGATCCTCGGCCTCGGGGCTGGGGATCGGACGACGCTCGCGAACCTCGGGATCGATCGCGCGCGCCCACTCCGGCGGGTCCTCGAGACGATCCGGGTCACCCGGCGGCTCATGAACGGCGAGCGCGTCGACCACGACGGAACGTTCGAGGCCGTGGACGCCGGGCTGAACTACGACGCCGGGCCCGTGCCGACCTACGTCGGCGCGCAGGGGCCGGACATGCTCCGGATGGGCGCGAAGCACGCCGACGGCGTCCTCTTCAACGGCTCCCATCCTCGCGACGTGGAGTGGGCCGCCGAGCGCGTCGCCGAGGGCCGGACGGCCAGAGGGAAGGGAGGCGACCCGACCGACGGCGACGACCGAGGCGAGCAGTCCGGGGATGCCGAGGACGGAGAAGCTGCAAATGACGCCGAGGAGGCCGCCTTCGTCGTCTACGCCAGCGTCTCGGTGGCCCGGGACGGCGACGCCGCACGCGAGGCGGCCCGACCGCCGGTCGCCTTCATCGCCGCGGGTGCGCCCGATCAGGTTCTCGAGCGCCACGGGATCGACCGCGACGTGGCAACGGCGATCGCCGATAGCGTCGCCGCCGGCGAGTTCACGGTGGCCTTCGAGGCGGTCACGCCGGCGATGCTCGATGCGTTCTGCGTGGCGGGCACGCCGGAGACGGTCGGCGAGCGACTGGGGCGTATCGCTGCCGTGGCCGACGGGGTCGTCGTCGGGTCCCCGCTGGGCCCCGACAGCGAGACGGCTATCGACCTCGCGGGTACACTCGCCCGCGACCTGCCGGTCTGACCAGATTTCCGATGACCCCGAGGAGGAGAATCGCGACATAGCCCAGCGAGAGCACCAGGAACAGCGCGCCGAAGGCCATCAGGACGCCCGATACCGGGTTCGTCGTTGCCACCTCGCCGAGGGTTCCCGGCATCTCCAACAGGCTTCCGATCAGGTCCGAGAGGAGGCTCATAGGTATCGATACCGGGGCCGCCCTCTTGAGCGTACCGTGTGCTGGCCGAGGGAATCAGGGGTCCTTCGGTCTTGCAAACCGTCGCCGCCATCGCCCATGTTCTCCAGCCCACGCGAGGCCCGCGCTCGCAATCGGTCTGCGCGCTGGCGATCGGTTCCGTAGCCGTTGCAGCTAAGGGCTGCCCGAGGCAAGGAGTCGGTATGGAGGACGCGTCGCTCGAGGACTTCCTCGACGGGGGCGAGGACGACGATCACGACAAGGAGGCAGCCCGCCCGTCCACGTCTGCCGATGAACATCTGTCGGCGGGACCCGCGGAGCCATCGGGTGCCGCAGGGAAGAACGCGGGTGAGGCGGCGGAGACCGCGGATGAGGCAAGGAAGACCGCGGATGAGGCAAGGAAGGCCGCGAATGAGGCAAGGAAGGCCGCGAATGAGGCAAGGAAGAATGCGCAGGAGACCGGGGAGGCCGCGACTGAGGGGGTGGACCCGAGGGTAGAGGCCGCCCGGGACGCGGCCACGCTCGAGGATTCACCAGCGAGCGACGGGAGCGACGTGGCAAACGACGGAGGGGCACCGGCGACTTCCAGCCGAGCAGGGAAGGAAGAGCCGGCCCCGGGCGCAGCACCCGACGGCACACCCCCCAGGGGCACCTACGAGTTTACGCCCTCGGGTGCATCCTGTGCCGCCTGCGGTGACGTCGTCGATCGCCGGTGGCAGGAGGAGGCCGGGCTCGTCTGTCTGGCCTGCAAGTCCTGGTAAGTGCGGTGAGGACGGATCGCGCTTCGAGGTCGCGGGTCGAAGGCGACTGTGGGGTGACAGGCCACAGATCGAGCCCCGCCGAGACACGATCGGAGTTGCGTGTGCCAGTCACGGCACCCGCAACCTCATTACGCTCCAAACAGTATTCCAAGGCAATCGATGTCTCCAAGCAGGCCCTCCCCCGACCGCGTCGCAACAGCCGCCGAGACAGACCAGTCGCGTCGATTTGACAGATGACCAACGCTGACGCAACGGCTGCGGAGGCGGGACTCGGGGCGAGACTGCCGGCTGCGTCCGCGGTCGTGACGGACGTCGTCGACAACGTCGAGCGCGTGATCGTCGGCCACCACGACGAGATCGAGCACATCATGACCGCGCTGCTTGGCCGCGGGCACGTCCTCCTCGAGGACGTCCCCGGCGTCGGCAAGACCATGCTCGCCAGGGCGGTCGCGGAGTCCTTCGACGGCGAGTTCAAGCGGATCCAGTTCACGCCCGACCTCCTGCCCTCGGACGTTACGGGCGTCAACGTCTACAACGAGAAGACCAAGGAGTTCGAATTCCGGCCCGGCCCGATCTTCGCGAACGTCGTCCTCGGGGACGAGATCAACCGGTCGCCCCCGAAGACCCAGAGCGCCCTCCTCGAGGCGATGGAGGAGTCCCAGGTCACCGTCGACGGCGAGACCAACCGGGTTCCCGACCCCTTCACCGTGATCGCCACCCAGAACACGGTGGAGCAGGACCGCGCGTACGACCTGCCGATGGCCGAACTCGACCGGTTTATGAAGAAACTCCGGCTGGGCTACCCCGACGCGGCGGAGGAGGCGACCATGCTGGGCGAGGTCGTCGGCCAGCACCCCATCGAGGAGCTGGACCCGGTCGCGAGCCTCGAAGACCTCACCGCCGCCAGAGGGACGACCGCCGACGTCAGGGTCGAGTCCCACGTTCGCGAGTACGCGACTGCACTGGCAGGCTACACGCGCGAGCACGCCCAGCTCGGCGTCAGCCCGCGAGGGTCGATCGCCCTCCTGCGGGCGTGCCAGGGCCGGGCGGTCCTCGACGGGCGCGAGTACGTCATCCCGACGGACGTACAGCACGAAGCGCCGGTCGTCCTGCCCCACCGCGTTCGCACCGACGACGACCGCGACCCGACCGACGTCGTGGCGGCCGCTCTCGAGGCAGTCCCGGTGGAATGAGACTCACGAGTCGGGGCTGGGCTGTCGCGGGGCTCGTGGTCGCGGCCATGGGACTCGCCGCGCTGTTTGGCCCCCGCGCACTCAACGCGGTCGCGGCGCCGCTCCTGGCCGCACTCGGGCTCGGCCTCTGGCAGGTCTCCAGGGCTGATACGCCCGCTGTCACCCTCGCCGCCGTGCCGCCAGGCCATCCAGGCGAGCGCCGGACGCTCTCCTTTTCGATCGAGGGAAGCGGTATCGCCGCCGTCGAGGCCGATCTGCCGGCCGGTCTGGGCGGAGGGACCCTCGGACGCACCGTCTCGATGCCGGCGTCGATCGACACCCGCGTCGACCTGGCTGCCCGGGGCATCTACGACTTCGAGCACCTCTCGGTCCGCCAGCGGGACGCCCTCGGGCTGGTGGAATCCGCGCGGCGACCGGACCTGACCGAGCGGGTGCTGGTCTATCCGACGGTCTACCCGCTCCGGGGCGACCGGCGTCTCGAACAACTCTTCGCGGACGTCTCCCCGCCCGAGCGCCAGGAGTTCGAGCGGCTGCGGGAGTACGTCGCGGGCGACCCGCTCCGGCACGTCCACTGGAAGTCGAGCGCCAAGTACGATGACTACCTCGTGATGGAGTTCGCACCGACGCGACGGAACGAGACCGTCTCCATCGTCGCCGACGGGAGCCGCGCGGGGATCGACGAGATGGCCTCTGCCGCCGCGAGCCTGGTCGTCGCCGCGGTGGCGGCGGGCCTCGGCGTCGAGGTGACCGTCCCCGCGGGACACCTGCCCGAGGGCCAGGGGGAGGCCCACCGGCGCAACGCCCTCCGCCTGCTGGCGACGACGGGCCCGGGCACGGTCCCCAGGGGCGAACACGAGGACGCCGACGTGTCGATCAGGACCGACGGGTCGGGGACCTCGGTGCGCCTCGGTCGGACCGAGGTCGGGTACGGGGACCTCGTGGCCGGCAAACAGCCCGAGCGCGCCCGCCCGAGGGTGGTCGCGTGAGCACCCAGACCTACCGGCCCAAAGGCAGCGATACCAACGCCCGGGCCTGGCTCGCGCGGGCCCTCGATACCCCCGACCGCGCCCTGGCCCTGCTCGGGGTCGCCACCTTGCTCGCGGCGTCGCTCAGGGTCCTTCTGCACATCGTGGACGTGGCCGGTAACCCGACGACGCTCTGGTTGCTCGCTGCGGCAGCGGTCCTGGCAGCGAGTGCGCTCGCTCGCGTCCTCCGCGTCAGGACGGCGTTCGTCCTCGGCGTGGGCCTGCTGATCGTGGGCCTGACCTGGTACGTCATCTCGCTCCCGTACGACCCGGCTTTCGTCGCGATGCTCGCGAGCAACGTCGAACTCCTCTCCGGCCGGTCGATGCTCACCATCGAGCGCGCGCCGATCTGGGCGATCGCGGTCACCCCAGCGCCAGTGTTCATGGCGTGGTTCCTGGCCCTCCGTCGGTGGTACGGGACCGCGGTGCTCGTCGGCGGTGCCACGCTGGCATACTTCGTCCTGACGACCGACGCTGGAACCACGATCACGCTCGCGGGTGTCCTTGGCGGGGCGGCGGCCATCGGGTTCGGGGACCTCGACCGGCGGCCGGGGTCGGGGGCGGCCCGCGAGTACATCGTCATGGTTTTGGCAGTCATGATCCTCGTCCCCGCGCTCGTGAGCGTGGTTCCCGGGAGTGCGGGGATCACCTTCTCCTTCGACGAGGAGATCGAGGCCGGCGGGACGCTCGAGGGCGACCTCCTCTCGACCGGCGGTGGACTCGACGTCGTCGGGCCGATCGAACTCACCCCCGAGGTCCGCTTCACCGTCGAGGCGGGGGAACCTCGCCGATGGCGGGTGGGGAGTTACGGCCGGTACACAGGCGCCGGGTGGGTCCGGACCGGCGGGACCGAGCCGATCGATGAGGCGACTCTCGATCCCCCGGTCGGCGAGAGCGAGCGGCTCGCCCAGGAGTTCCAGGCCGAATCCAGCGTGAGCGTGCTGCCGGCGGCCTGGCGCGCCGTGGCCGTCGACGGCGAACCCGGGGGGACGACGGTCGCGAACGGCGACACGCTCGTTCCCGGCCGGCCGCTGGCGCCGGGTGACCGCTACAGCGTCGTCAGCCGCGTCCCGACCGCCGACGCGGAGACGCTCCGGGACGCCGGGCGGGACTACCCCGCCCGCGTGGAGCCCTACCTCCAGTTGCCCGACAGCATGCCCGACCGCGTCTCCCGGAAGACAGAGCGCCTGACAGCGGCGGCTAGCACCCCGTACGATACCGCGAGGACCATCGAAGCCTGGCTCGAGCGCAACCGCGACTATTCGCTGGACGTCCAGGACCCAGGCGACAACGTCGCCGACGCCTTCCTGTTCGAGATGGAGGAGGGCTACTGCGTCTACTACGCAACGACGATGTCCGTAATGCTCCGCTCCCAAGGGATCCCCTCACGCGTCGTCGTCGGATACACGCCCGGTCAGGAGGTCGCCGACGATAGCTTCGTAGTCCGGGGGTACAATTCACACGCCTGGGTCGAGGCCTACTTCCCGGACCAGGGCTGGGTGGCCTTCGATCCGACGCCGGCCAGCGAGCGTCAGGTCGCCGAGCAGGCACGGCTCGAGGAGGCTCGCGCCAGCAGTGCACTGATGACCGTCGACGCCCGCGGAAGTGCACCGGAGACGACGATTACGACCACGCCACCCACCACGACCGCGGGGCCGGCAGCCGCCCAGAACATCACCGACGTCGAGGGAGTGCGGGAGGCCCTGCGGGAGGAGGCCGGGACTGTCGCGCCGTCGGAGAGCGGGGGCGACGGTGACGCCGATGGTGGGCTCCCCCTCCCCCCGCGACGGCAGATGGCGCTGATCGCCGTCGCCCTCATCGGTGCGGTCGTCGGGCTGCGCCGCACCGGGCTCGGCGCGCGGCTCTATCGGTCGGCCTGGCTGCGCTACCAGCCGCGCCGCGATCCGGCAAGCGACGTCGAACGGGCCTACAGCCGGGTATTGAGGGTGCTCGAAACAGAGCATCGCCAGATTGACCCGGGCGAGACGCCCCGACAGTTCTTCGACGCGGTGGATGCCGGGCCCCGCCCCTGGCAGGTGCTCCGGGCGCGGGAGCGGGCCCGCCACGGTGGTGGCATCGACCACGCCGAAGCTGACGACGCTGTCGACCTTGCGAATCGGCTGGTCGGCGAGCGGATCTGGTGACCGGTCCAGAAGAGTCGTCACCGGCGACTGTCTCCGGCTTCGATCGACGCCGGAAAGCGAGGCCACGGGCCCGCCGCATCGCGAAAACGAGCGATAACCCCGCCGACAGTGTTTAATAGGCTGGCTTTCGTATTAGCCGACGTAATGTCGGAAGTCTGCTCGACGTGCGGGCTGCCCGAGGAGCTCTGCGTCTGCGAGGACGTCGCCAAGGACTCCCAGGAGATCAACATCCGCATCGACGAGCGCCGCTACGGGAAGGAGGTAACGATCATCGAGGGGTTCGATCCGAGTGACGTGGACGTGGACAGTCTCTCGTCCGATCTCAAGTCCAAGTTCGCCTGTGGGGGGACGGTCGACGATGGCCAGATAGAACTGCAGGGCAACCACACTGGTCGCATCGAGGATTTCCTCCGGGACAAGGGATTCAACGTCGCCTGAACCAGGGAATCGAGGGCGCCCGATCCACCTCGTTTCTGCCAGCCCCGCACGGGACGAGCACACGCCGTCGCTCCGGCCGCGCTCAGAAGAACTTGAACAGGTCGTCGCGGCCGGCGTCGTGGAGGTGGATGCGAAGCGCCTCCTTTAGTGCGACGACGTTGCCCCGCTTCGCGCTGATCGGCGCGATGGTGTCGTCCCACTGCTGCCAGGGCGGGGCGAGGCCGAATCGGTCGGCGACTGTGTCGAGGCGGTCGTCCCGATCGTCGACCTTGTCCATCTTGTTGACGGCGAGCACCGACGGGATGGCGACGTCACGGAGGAAGTGAGACAGCTCGATGACGTGTGGACTCTCGTCTGGGCCGCTGTGGCGGTCGATGACGTCGATGACCGCCTTCCCGTCGAGCACGATCACGCCCGCGAGGATCCGGTCGGCGTGGCTTTCGACGTACCGGACGACGTCCGTCTTGATCTCCTCGCGGACGTCCTCCGGGACGCCCTCCATGAAGCCGAACCCCGGGAGGTCGGTGAGGACGAAGTCCTCGGGTGCCCAGTCGTAGTGGTTGGGCTCGCGGGTGACGCCGGGGCGCTTGCCAGTGTCGACGGCTTGACCGGTGAACTCCCGCATGATGGTGGACTTGCCCACGTTCGACCGGCCCAGGATGACGACCTCGGCGTCCCGGTCCGGTCGCGTCTCGAACATACACCGGGTAAGTGCCCGAGTGGGAAAACCCTGTCAGTCACCGGTCGGTCGGATCCGCAAGGGTCCGGGTCGCGTCGCCCGGTGATCACCGCCAGCTCGCGGCTGGGTCAGGGGGGCGCAATTTATTTCACCTCCGCAATATAGTGCCGGATCCAAATGCGGGCCTCCTGATCGACGACATCGCAGCCCAACACGCCAGCGAGCGAGCGCTGCAGAACGAGCGCGACCGACTCCACGCCCTCTCCTCCAACCACTCCCAATCGATCGCCAGGTACGAATTACAGGACTGGGGGACCGATCGTCCGGGACCCACCCGAAGGGGGGACCCGGTATCCGGGCGCTCCGCAAACGGGGGGGAGGCCAACCTCGGCTGTTGAGTGGGGGCCACCCAATGGCTATTTGCCGCCGCCAGCCGTCGAGGGCCACGTGCGACTGGTCCAGGTCACGATCCCGTCCGGCAAGCGAGAGACCCTCCTCGGGGCTCTCGAAGACGCCGACGTGGACTTCGTCGTCTCCGACGAGACCGGCAGCCGCGAAATCGCCGCGGTCGCCTACGTTCCGCTCCCGACGAACGCGGTCGAGCCCATCCTCGAGGAGCTCCGGGAGGCCGGCCTCTCCGACGAGGACTACACCGTCGTCCTGGAGGCGACCACCGTCGTTTCCAGGAGCTTCGACGAACTCCAGGAGCGCTACGCCGAGGACGAGGAGGCCGAGGACAGGATCGCCCGCGAGGAGCTGACGGCGGCTGCGGAGGAACTCGCGCCCACCGGCTGGACCTACGGGATAATGACCCTCATCAGCGCTGTCATCGCGACGGCCGGGCTCCTGCTCGATTCGCCGGCCGTCGTGGTGGGGTCGATGGTCATCGCCCCGCTGGTGGGGCCCGCACTGTCCGCGAGCGTGGGAACGGTCGTCAACGACAGTGAGATGTTCCGCACGGGGGCCAAGCTCCAGCTCGTCGGGGTGGTCCTCGCGGTGGCGGGTGCCACCGCGTTCGCCTTCGCCGTCAAGTACGGGCAGCTGGTGCCGCCGTTCCCCGACGTAATATCCGTTCCCGAGATCGCCGAGCGAATCGCGCCGGACTTCCTCTCGCTGGCAGTCGCCATCGGTGCCGGCGCGGCCGGGGTCATCTCGTTGATGACGGGCATCTCCACGGCCCTCGTCGGCGTCATGATCGCCGCGGCACTGATTCCGCCGGCGGCGACGGTGGGTATCGCCATCGCCTGGGGGGAGCCGCTGGCCGCCCTCGGTGCCGGCGTCCTCGTACTCGTGAACCTCCTCTCGATCAACCTTGCCGCCCTGGTCGTCCTCTGGAACGCCGGCTACCGGCCCGAACACTGGTTCAGGGAGGACCAGGCTCGCCGGACGACGCTGCAGCGTATCGCCGCGCTCGTCGTCGCAATTATCGTCCTGTCGACCTTCCTCGGGGGCGTGACCGTCGACTCCATGCAGCGGGCCCAGATCGAGAACGACCTCCGGGAGGACGCCGCTGCAGTGGTCGACGCCGGTGGGGATGGGGTCGACCTCACATTGCTCGACGTTGAGGTCACCCGGACGAACCGGGCGGTCTTCCAGGAAGTAGAGCGTCTGACCGTCACCGTCGGCGTCCCGCCAGGGGAGTCGGTTTCGGGACTGGCCGGGCGGCTGGACGAGCGAGCAGACGCGACGGCCGGGACCGACGTCGACGTCCAGGTGCGCTACGTGACGAGCGAGGGAACTCGGTGACGAGCGAGGTTGAGTCGTGCAGAGATGCTGTCGAGTGCAGAAAATACGGCACGTCCGGAGTGCAGAGGTGTGATAGAGCCTCATTTAAACGGTCATATTCCGGAGATAGAGGGACTAGACCGGAGTCGACCCAGAACGTCCTCGGCGCTCTCATGCAACCGCGAATGCCTCCGCAAAGAGCCCGAACGCCCTCGGCCCGCTCGCGGCTGCTAGCTCGCTGCGCTCCTCACTCGCTGCGCTCGTTGCGGTGCTTGTGTCGCTACCAGCCGCCAGCGGGCCTCGCCCTTTCATTCCGCCAGGAGAGCAGGCTCTCCTGGGCCCTCGCTCACTCCGTTCGCGAGGATGTTGGAAGACGGTCCTGCTCGCCTCGCTGCTCGCCGGCTTCGCCCGCTCGCCAGGCCGAGACTCTCGCTGCCGCCCGGGTCACTGCGTTCCCCGGGCGGCCCGGCCGAGGGCTCCTTCGGTCGACCTCGCGCCGCTCGAGTCTCGGAATGAACGACCGGGGAGCGAAGCGACCCGGGAGCAGCGAACGAGGATATCCCGGTCAGCGGCCGCGAGCGAGGTGAGGGCGTTCTGGCTGTTCGCGGTTGCGGTTGCAGTCATAGCAACGCCAGCGAGCAAGGTGAGGGCGTTCTGGCTGTTCGCGGTTGCGGTTGCAGTCACAGGAAGTCCAGAGATCGAGGTGAGGGTGTTCTGGGTGTCTGGGGTGGCAGTCCCGTGTCCGGTCGAGAGCGACGTGAGAGCTTTTTGCGCGTTTGCAGTGCCGAGAGCAGTCCCACCACCACCAGAGAACGAGGTCATGGCTTTCGGAAATGCGGCGGTCGAAGCCTCGAACCATCTACAGTCGATCGTCGAAACGACCCCGAATGATCGTTCAACTCGGACACGCGCCGACGTGCAGTCGCACTACCCCTCGTAGGGGAGTTCCGGCTCGTAGTCGACCGCAGCCACCGCGGCTTCGAGGACTTCCTCGACACCCTCGCCCTCGGTCACGCTCATGTAGTGGTCCGCGTCGACCGCTCGGGATCGATCGGCCTTGTTGCAGACGGTCAGGACGGGGACGTCGAACCGGCGCTCGATTTCGGTTCGGAGGTCGAGCTGGTCGGCGAGGGGATACCCACAGTCGCCGCTGGCGTCGACGAGGGCAAGAACGGCGTCGGCGGCGTGTTCGACTGCGCTGACGGCCTGTGACTCGATCTCGTTTCGCTCCTCGGCCGGCCGGTCGAGGAGACCGGGGGTGTCGATCCACTGGTAGCGGATGTGGTCGACATCGGCGTGGCCGACGTTGACCCCCGTGGTTGTGAAGGGGTAGCTCGCGATCTCGTTGCTGGCCCGGGTGATGGCGTTCACGAACGAGGATTTGCCCACATTCGGGTAGCCAGCGACGGCGATCGTCGGCTCGTTGGGGCGCACCTCCGGCAGCGTCCGGAGTGCGTCCCGGGCTTCGTTGAGCGCCTGAAGGTCATCGCCGACTTCGTCGACGACGTCCGCGATGCGGGCGAAGGCCTGCTTGCGGAGTTTCCGCGCGGTATCGGGATCGCCCGCCAGGCGGCCCTCGTACTCCCGCCGGATCTCGCCGGCCTTCCGGCTCGCCCACCCAACCTCGTTGAGGTGGCCCCGAAGGGCGTCCACCCCTGCCCGGCCCTCGGGACCTTCGATCGATTCGTCGGCCACGGGATCGAGCGCGTCGCGGGTGACGGCGTCGGCGAGGTCGACGTAGAAGGGATCCAGCGTGTCGAAGTCCGGCCAGGCTCGCACGACGTTCTCGAGGTTGTCCGAGACGACGTTGGCGGCCGTCTGGAGCATCGAGCGCTGGGCCTCCCAGCCGGACTTGGCCCCGCCAGCGCGTGCGGCCCGCGAGAAGGCCTTGTCGACCACCTCGTCGGCGGTCGGCGTCGTCGGCAGGTCCTCGAAGGGCTGGCTCATTGGCAGGCTGTAACCGGCCCGGCTGTATAAGGCCGTCTTTGTGGTGGGCCGGCGAGACAGGTGAATGGTCTCGGCTCGGCCGGAGGAGTTGTTCCTCCAACTGGCAGCACAAACAGCCCGAACGCCCTCGGAACTCTCGAACGGCGAACGAGGAGAGCCGTGAGAGCGGGGTGAGGGCGTTCTGTCTGTCTGCGGTCCAAGTCTCGTCCCACTCGCGAACGAGGTCAGGGCGGTCTGGCTGCCTACGGTCCAAACCTCGTCCCACTCGCGAACGAGGTCAGGGCGGTCTGGCTGCCTACGGTCCAAACCTCGTCCCACTCGCGAACGAGGTCAGGGCGGTCTGGCTGCCTACGGTCCCACGGGCAGTCACAGCAACTCAAGAGAGCGATGCATCGACACCAAACGCCCAGTCCCATCACCCCCGACGCTCGGCGAGTTCGGCCTGCAGGGCCGCCAGGTCGATATCCTTCATCGCCAGCAGGACGAGCAGGTGGTAGACGATGTCGGCACTCTCGTGGGCGATCTCCTCGTGGTCGTCGTCCTTCGCGGCGAGAATCAGTTCCGTCGTCTCCTCGCCGAGCTTCTCGAGGACGGCGTTCTCGCCCTTCTCGTGGGTAAAGAGCGAGGCCGTGTAGGAGTCCTCGGGGAGCGTCGCCTTCCGGTCCTCGACGACGGCAAACAGTTCTTCGATGACCGCGTCAGCGTCCTGGTCTGTCATTGTGGACGTGATCGGGTGACCTGCTCATGGGTCTGTCGCTCGGCTCTCGGCGCTCAGTCCCATTCTCGGACCACGTGGACGTCGAAGTTCTCGCCAGCCGCCCGTCCGTCAAGATCGACCTCGAGGGCGCCGGTCCCGTCGCCGGCGAGGAACAACACGCTCGCCTCGACCTCGTTCGCGATCCGGTGAATCTCCGTCGAGATGCCGCCTTCGGGCGACTGGGGCGGCCTCCCCTCGAAGTTGAGTTCGGCGTCGTCGGTCGCCTCGTCGATCTTCCGGCGAAGTTCGTGGACGGCGGACTCGACCACGAAGTCGTCGCCGCTCTCGATCCACGTCCGCCGGTGTGTGATCTCAGCCCCGGTGGCCAGAAGGGCGACGGCGAGAACGTCTTCGTTCAGCGCACGACCGTACGCGACGGCGCGTTCCAGAGCGGACCGGGCTGCGCCGGACCCGTCGAACTGGACCAGAAAGACCATGCCCCAACTGATGTCGTGGACAGGTATCAATCTCGTGGCCGGGGTCGCGACCCCCTGAGCCAGGCGTTGCGGCCCCTTGCCGGTCGACCTCAGTCAGCGCACAGGTCCATAGAATAGTTCTCAGACCGTCTTCCCGGTCCTTCCTGGATTCACGCCGCGGACGTTCATCGTGGACGAGAGGACCAGTGGCAGGCTAAGACAACGACCGCTGAACCGTGTTTCCGACCCTCGCCAGAGCCGGTTGGTCCGGCTGGACGTCCCCGGGGCGGCGGCTCTCGATACCGTCAGGCCTCGGCGTCGGCCTGGGTGTCGGCCTCGATTTCGGTGTCGGCCTCGAATTCTGCCTCGGTCAGTTCTTTCACGTGCTGGAGATGGTTCTTGAACTGACGATCGTTGTACCGCCGGGCTACCGGGGCCATCAGCCGGCCGAACAGCGAGTCACCGAACTCGAACTCGGCACGGTGGTTGATGCGGGTCCCACGCTCGGTCTCCTCGAAGTGGTTGTGGATCTCGCCGGCAACCTCGTCACCCTCGACCGTCACGTGGTAGTGCTCGTTCGGCTCGAGGATCGTCAGTTCCTGCTCTATCTCTATCGACCGGCCGAGCATATCGTAGATGGCGGTCATCCGGACGGTGTCCTCGGTTTCCTCGAGGATCTCCAGGTCTCGCAGGCTGGGCATCGTCTTCGTCCAGTTCTCGGGGTTCGAGTCGAACTCGAATACGTCCTCGACGGGTGCTTCGATCTCTACGGTATAGTTGATCTCTGCCATTGTTGTCCTCCGTCGAAAAGGGTCCCACGGGTACGACCCGAAGGGCCGTGGCCCCACCCCTCGACATGTGTGGTGTAGTTGGGACCGAGCAAAAACGACTGGGGGCTTTCCCGACACCGCCAATCCAACGCAATGTTGATACGTCCGGAGCGGGTCTCGCCGTCGTACTCTCAACGAACCTTGGGATTACGTGGCTCGTATTGATGGGTCTTCCCGTATCCGAGTTCGATACGGGACTCAGAACCCCCTCGCCGGACCGTTATGTCGTATATTCCCGGCGGGTCGACGCTTCGCATCCTCTGGGTCGACGCTTCGCATCCACTCCGGATCGTGGCTTCGCATCCCCTCCGGGTCGTGGCCTCGCATCCCCTGGGGGTCGTCACTCTCGACCACACCGGCTGATCCTCGCATAGTA
>JAZKTI010000038.1:0-14584 GCA_036625635.1 Haloarculaceae archaeon | reverse complement strand
GGCGAGCGGGCCGAGGGCTTTCTGGCTGGTTGCGGATGCGGTCCAAGCAACACCTGCGAGCGGGCCGAGGGGTGTCTGGACGTCAGTGACCCAAAGTCGACGCAGAGCTGGCGAAACCGACCTCCAGCCCCGAGCTTCAAACCGGAAGCCGAGCCAGCCGTGTGCGTGACCTTCGTCGTCGGCCACGATGGCGACACCCAGCGCGAAGCCGAGAACCGACCCGAAACACCGACCGTCCACCTCGGCGCCTACCGCGCCAGGGACGGGAGCAGCGGCGCCGGCCTCCACCTCGACGTCGACGGCCCCCACGCGATGCTCGTCGTCGGCAAGCGCGGATACGGCAAGTCCTACACGCTCGGCGTGCTGGCCGAAGCCCTCGCACGGACCGAGGGGATCGCGCCCGTGGTCGTCGACCCAATGGGCGTCTTCGGCGGTCTCGCGGCGGACGATGGAGGTGATCCCGCCGGGACCGAGGCGCCGATCCGCGCCACCGTCGTCGAGGACCCGACGGTCGATCCGGCGGCACTGGACCCCCGGTCCTGGTGTGCGATGCTCGACCTCGACCCGACGGGGGCCGCCGGGAGCCTCGTCTGGCGGGCGGCACAGGAGGGGCCAGCGCGTGACGAGAGTGCGGGCCTGGCCGCGATGCGCGAGGGCGTCCGGACCGCCGACGCGGATCCCGCGGCCCGCCGCGCCGCGGACAACCACCTCGCCCTGGCGGCGGGCTGGGGCGCGTTCGCGAAAGGTGGACTCGACGCAGCGACCCTCGGAACCGGTGCCGCAACCGTCGTCGACGTCTCGGGGCTCGCCGCCGCGCCGCTGAACGCAGTCTGTCGCGGAATCGCCGAGGCACTTTATCGGGGGCGGGTCAGCAACGAACTCCAGCGCCTCCCCTGGCTGCTCGTCGACGAGGCCCACGCCCTGTTCGCCGGCGTCGCGGCGCCCGCCCTCGAACGGATCCTCACTCGCGGGCGTGCGCCCGGTGTCAGCCTCGTGCTCGCGACCCAGCGCCCCAGTGCGGTTCCCGCCGTCGGAGTCTCCCAGGCCGACGTGCTCGTGGCCCACCGGCTGACCAGCGAGGCAGACCTCGAAGCACTCGCCCGCGCGCGCCCGACCTACCTCGAGACGTCCCTCGAAGCGCGGTTGCCGACCGGAACCGGCGAGGTGGTGATCGTCGACGACGCCACCGAGACGGTCCACGCGGCGGCGATCCGCGAGCGGGTCACGCCCCACGAGGGGGAGAGTCCGAGTCTGCGGGAGCGGCGGGCGCGCAAAGATAACAGGGAAGTCGGCGACGAAGTCTCCCGACCGGGACGGAAGTCCGACAAGACCCACTGACTCCGCGGAGCGATGGCTCGGGGCAGATTGGGCCCCACCAGGCGGGCAAACGTCGGTGGTTTTTATATATTGTATCTATATCCGCTATATCGAATCCCGGAACTGGGTATTTGAGTTGCAACCGGTCGTCTCAATGCCTGCGGTCCTTGCCCCCAGTCAGGAGTCCCCTTCAGTATTTTCTAGCATATGCGTCCGTGTCGTTCGTTTCGCATTCCCGAGAAATTCGTTGTCGCGCGTACGCTACTCTATTAGCGGAGAGGACATTCAGACAAAGAGGAAGTTCAATCCGTAACCGACGATTGTCCCGATCGTGACGACTGTGACAGCGTAGACGGCGAGGAGTTTCCGCTCGAAGAGTTTGTTGAGAAGAATCAGATTCGGGATACTGAGCCCCGCACCACCGACAACGAACGCGATGACTGTCCCAATCGGGACGCCCTGGTCGACGAGCGGTGCCGCAATGCCAAGCATCCCGGCCATACTGACGTATAACGGCGCGCCTGCGAGTGCGGCCATCGGGACCGCGAGCGGATTCCCGGCGACCTGCTGGAGCCACGACGCAGGGACAGCCCCGTGAATCAGCGCACCCAGCGTCATTCCGAGCAACAGATACGGGAACGTGTCCTTGAAGAACGACCACGCGCCCCCAGCCGCAGTTTCGACTCGTTCGCGGTGTGTCTTCATGGCCTGCGTGTGCTGAGTCGAGCACGAACACGATGCTGTTCCCCCGTCGGTCGCGACCGTGCGATCCTTCGTCGTGATCCGTACGTCCTTAACTAGATGATCGAGATCGAACGTGTCAATAACGATCCCACCAACGATCGCAGCGACCAATGCGGAGACGAGGTAGATTGCCGCCACTTCGACGCCGAACAGTCCAAACAACAGGAACGCGGCTATTTCGTTGACGATGGGGGACGCCAGCAGGAACGAAAACGACAGCCCGAGAGGTGCGCCAACACCGAGCAGCCCCGCAAGCACTGGCACGGTCGAACACGAGCAAAATGGTGTCACGGCACCTAAGCCTGCCGCCGCGACGTTCCCGCTTCCGCGATTTCGTTTCTGGAGCATCGCCTCGACCTTCTCGGGCGGCAGGTACTCTTCGATCAGCCCGACCAGGAACGATGCCCCGATGAACAGTGGAACGAGAATCGTTACTAAGTGAAGGAAGTAATCCCACGAATCGAGCAGTGCCATCTCGATCCCAGACGGAATCATGCCGTCTCCTCGGCAAGTGCGTTGGCGATATCGAGTATCTGGAGAACAGCCGTATCACCGATGCGGTAGTACGTCCACTTGCCCTGTCGACGTGTGTTGACGAGTCCGGCGTCTTTGAGCTCGCGGAGGTGACTCGCGACGGTCGACTGAGGAGCATCGAGGACGACTTGGATCTCACACGCACACAACTCGCCGTCTCCGAGTGCCTCGAGGATGCGAATCCGGTGCTCGTTCGAGAGTGCTTTGAAGACGGTTCGTGTCGCTTCGATTTCCGTGTCGTCGGGCGTCAGTTCGAACAACGACGTGAGCCGGTCTTCCGGATTATCGTACAGGCGGTCAAGCGTCTGACGTGTTGACTCTGGGACGGAGTCAGCCATCCTTGGTTATTCTCCGTCGTCGACTTCTTCGATTTCGACGCCACAGCAGGCGTCGTCGACAGCTTCTGACTCAGTTCCAAACAGTGTATCTGTGATCTTCCCGAGTAGCGAGTTCTCCATACAAATCGATAATACTCGGTATCATATTAATAAATTTCGATGGTGATGCACCTCTATTCTTGTTCCTGATATAGCCTTCTTGAGTGTACTATACTGCAGAAACGTGTTATCGGATTATCCTGGGGTGGCCATATCCACTTACCGGGCCGGCACTCTCGTATTGCTAATTATCGAATCGTACGTGTCGGACTGGTCACTCAGTTACAGATGATGTCTTCGAGTCATATGTCGCGGCGAACCCTCTTTCGACCGATTGCGCGACACTCACATATCGCGTGGCAAGCGTACGATTCAACGTCACTATCGCACCTCGTTGGCAGGACTGGTATCAGACGTTCGCACAATCTCTGACCGATGGTTCAGAGGCGACAACCACGACTCAGTCGATAGGGTCGACTGTTCAGTCCCGCTAGCTTGCTTCAGGTCCGAGGGCCACGATCGCTCGAGGGGTTCGACACGCCAAGGAATGGCACACCCTTTCGCCTGTTCAAACTCAAAGAATGCCACGGGTGGATCCAGGAAACAGCACTCGTTGAATACCTCAACCGATTCCCTCACTCCGTGATCAGTTGGGGTTAGCGACGATTCCAGACCAATCGACACTGTGGCGCAGTTGGAACAAGCGATTCACTGCAGATCTTCGCGAGACGCTTGGCGTTGTTCACACCAGTACTCCCGGACCTGGAACGCGGCTGCACACCGAGCGAATTCGAGCGGTCAGAAAGCCGGGCGTTCGAGGGTGGGGTTGCTCGGATTCCGGAGCCCCGTCGGTCAGGATTCAAGTGTCTGGAACGTGCACCGGTAGAAACCATTCGGCAGACGGGCCAGGTGAGGGATCGCCCTCCTGGTCCGCGAGGGGTTGTTCCATGGCGGGGATGACAGGCACCCGGCAACCGGGTCCTGGCCTGCTCGTCCGACGGCCATCCGTCGAAGGCAGGCCGAGATGGGGCTCCTGGGCCTCGAAGGGCAGGTCGTTTGGATCCCCGGTCACCAGCTACCACTTCGGGTTCCCGTCGGCGTGGCGAGCCTTGACGTGGGGGCGGAGGGCCCCCGAAGGAGGGCAGGTCCCTGCCACTGATGTAACAGCGTCGGCAGGTCTGGCCCATGGCGCACAGAGCCGGGCGGGGAAGTAGCACCCGGGCGCTCCCACGCGACGAGCGTCGAACTCGAGCGGGTGCCGAGACTGGGACGGGCACGGTGCGGGGAGTACGGACCGAAACGGGACGGGACGTAGCGATACGGAACGATACCGAACGATACGGAACGGGACGGGACGCGAGTCAACAGACGGGCTTCGGGTTGACGCCCATCGACTCGAGGGTCTCGACGTAGTCGTCGTAGGCCGCCTCCACCGCACCTGCAGCGGCCTCGGCCGCCACGTCCCAGTCGTCGGAATCGTCACAGCGGTCCGCGAGAGCCGATCCAGCCGTTTCCAGAATCTCGTCGAAGTCCTCCCCGAACCCGCGGAACAGGCTCGCCGTCTGGGGGTCGGCCTGGCCGGTGAAGTATCCGGTCACCTGGGTGTTCCGCCGGTCCGCGACCAGCACCCAGCCAAGCAGGCCGCCGGCCCGGTCGAGATCGGTCTCGAGGTCACCGAGGAAGGAGAGCTGGGCAGACTCGCTCCCGGGTTCGAAGTCCTCGAGTCGCCCGGCGAGGACGTCGGCCTGGGCCGCCAGGATCTCGGCGGTAGCACCGAAGGCCGCCCCGAGGTCGCCCGCGGTCTCGGCCGCCCAGGTTTCGAACCGGTTCGCGGCCATCCGGGCCTCGGTCGCCATCGCAGCGAGGACGGTGTCGGGGTCCATGTCCCCCGCCGTGATCGCGAAGACCGACTTCGAGGAGCCGAGTCGCGACAGGGCCGTATCGTGGTCGGTGCGAACGGTCTCGAGCAGGTCCGCCGTGTGCATGACCATACTTTGCAGGCGGACGGCTTAGTACCCACCGCGTCGGGCCGCGGTCGGCGGGCGTCGGTCCGCGGGTAGGGGTCGGCGAACGTCGGTAGTGCGCCGCCCGGACGGTGGGGTCGGTTCAGTTCCCCGCGTCGCCGGTCTCGATGGGTGCGCCGACGAGGTTGCCCCACTCCGTCCAGGAGCCGTCGTAGTTGATCGCGTCATCGTAGCCAAGCAGTTCGTGAAGGGCGAACCAGGCGACCGAGGAGCGCTCGCCGATGCGGCAGTAGGCGACGGTCGTCTCGCCGCCGTCGATGCCGTGCTCGGCGTAGAGGGCCGCGATTTCCTCGCGGGACTTGAAGGTGCCGTCCCCGTTCGTGACGGCGGCCCAGGAGATGTTCTGCGCGCCGGGGATGTGACCGCCGCGCTGGGCGGTCTCCTGGAGACCCGGCGGGGCCAGGACCTCGCCGCTGAACTCCTCCGGCGAGCGGACGTCCACCAGGGGCAGGTCCCGCTCGATGGCGTTCTCGACGTCCTCGCGGTAGGCGCGGATACGCTCCCGGGGCCCCGAGGCGTCGTACGTCTGTGCGGGATAGTCGGGGACGTCGCTCGTGAGCGAGTACTCCTGTTCCACCCAGTAGTCCCGGCCGCCGTCCAGCAGGAAGACGTCCTCGTGGCCGTAGTACTTGAACTGCCAGTAGGTGTAGGCGGCGAACCAGTTGGCGTTGTCGCCGTAGAGGACCACCGTCGAGTCCTCCGTAATGCCGTGCTCGCCGAGGAGAGCCTCGAAGTCCGACTTGGTCAGGACGTCCCGGCGCTCCTGGTCCTGGAGCTGGGACTCCCAGTTGAAACCGATGGCACCCGGGGCGTGGCTGTCCTCGTACAGTTCGGTGTCCACGTCGACCTCGACGAGCCGGTGGCCTGGGTCGTCGCGCTGGAATTCCTCGAGTCGGTCCTCGACCCAGTCGGGGGAGACGAGGACGTCCTTCGCGTAGTCGCCGTTGTCGGAGTCGGTGGGACTCATTGCAACCACCCGTAGCGGAGGGGGTCATATACGCCTCTCCCTGGCGGCAGAGGCCGCCTCTCCTCCCCCGTGGCGGCAAGCGGTGCCGTCACCGGTGATGGGAGTCCGCGCATCGACGCGGTCCGGACGGGCGCCGGGGTGGGCCGAGATCGATGGATCAGTTGGGGCGGGGTGGGGAAGGGTGCGTGCGGCCGTCGGGCCAGGGTGAGTCCCGCCTGCGAGCAGGGGCAGGTGCGGCCGGCGGGCAGGGGCAGGTGCGGCCGGCGGGCAGGGGCAAGTCGGGCGGCGGGCAGGGGCAGGTCGGGCGGCGGGCATGGGTGGGTCGGAGTCGGAGGCGAGATCCTACGGGTCCGCGTCCCTGCCCGGCGAGGGCCGGTCGCGACCGACGCAACCCACGCCACGGCGCTGACACGATGCTGACACGGCCCTGACTCGGTGCGAGGGCGACGGAGACCCCGTGACGGTCTCGCTGCGATCTCGAAACTGGATACGACCCCTGCGCCATCATCGGTAATTTTTGCCTATATCTTCGAGCAGGGGCCGATTCGACGTCGACGCCCACGTTCAAGCGGACGGAGTGCCAACTACCGTCCGATGAGTGACCCCGTCGTCTCACCCGCGTGGCTCGACGATCACCGCGACGTCGTCCGCATTCTCGACGTCCGCGAGGCCTGGGAGTACGACGCGCTCGGACACGTTCCCGGCGCGGTCAGCGTCCCCTTCGAAACCTTCCGTGCGGACGAACACGCCGCCGAGGCGGGCGGGGGCGACCGGCGTGGAATGCTCCCACCGGAGCGGGACTTCGCCGAGCTGATCGGGGAGGCCGGGGTGAGCCGGTCGGACGACGTCGTGGCCTACGACGACCACCACGGGGTCTTCGCCGCCCGGCTGCTCGTCACCCTGGAGCTGTTCGGGCACCCACCCGACCGGCTCCACCTCCTCGATGGGGACTTCAGCGCCTGGCAGCTCGCCTACGAGACCACGCCCGATGCCCCCGACGTCGATGCTGGCACCTACGAGGCTCGGGAACCGATCGACAGCCCGCTCGTCGACGCCGAAGCGGTCGCAGCCGCCCTGGACGACGAGGGGACCGTGATCGTGGACACCCGCGAGGAGGCCGAGTACGAGGCGGGACACATCCCGGGCGCGGTCCGCCTCGACTGGCGCGACCTGGTGGACGACGAGTCCCGTGGACTGCACCCGCGGGCCGAGATGGAGCGGCACCTCGCCGACCGCGGCATCGAGCGCGGCAAGCGGGTGCTCCTGTACTGCAACACCGCCCGACGGATCAGCCACACCTACACCGTCCTCCGGCACCTCGGCTACGAGGACGTCGGCTTCTACGAGGGCAGTCTGGTGGAGTGGGAGGCCGAGGGGCGGCCAACCGAACCCGTTCGATAGTGCCGGACCCCGGCTCGGGAAGACCCCAGGTGTGCTCGGTGGTCGTCGAGCACGAGACTTTTAGTTCGGGCGCGGGTCTGAGTGGACGTGAGCCGCCGGTTCAAAGTCGCGGACACCGCCCAGCAGGTCGTCGGGGGATTCCTGCTGGCAGGGCCGTTCGTGGTCACCGAGGAGGTCTGGGCCCTCGCCGAGAGCATGAGCTGGGCCCACGCCGCCGTCGCCGCCGGGGTCGTTCTCGCCATCGGATACGGGACCCTCTACAAGGCCGACGCAGACCGGGACCCGGACCGGGAGGCGGACGTCGCGGGCGTGCCCCTGCGCTTTCTCTCGCTGGTGGCCGTCGCCTTCGGGTCCGTGACCGTCCTGGCCCTCATCCTGACGGCCCCGCAGGTCTTCCTGGCTGACCTGCCGGCGGGCGAGCAGGTGGGAGTGACCATCAGGATGGTCTGCGTGGGCGCCATCTTCAGCGTCGTCGGGGCCGCGACCGCGGACTCGCTGCTCTGAGCCAAGTCGAACTCCGACCACGCGAAGTCATCACGTACTGCCTGGAGTGGCCGCTGGGGTGACGGATCCTGCTACAGAAAACAGCCAGAAAGGGTCTTGTGTATACGCCCGAGAGAGACCTTCTCAAACTATATCTGATCCTTAGAAAGCCCTCACCTCGCTCTCTGGAGGTGGGGATACTGCTTTCGCCACAGACAGCCAGAAAGCCCTCACCTCTCTCGCGGCCGCTGACCGGGATATCCTCGTTCGCTACGCTCACTTCGGATAGGGCCCGCTCAGCGGCCGCGAGACGAGCTTCGCCCGTTCAGTCCTTCGGAAGACGGTCCTGCTCGGCGCTCCGCGCCTGCGCGGGCTGCGACTTCCGAGATCCCGTTCGGTCTCCGACCTCACGGGACCGCCAGGAGAGCACGCTCTCCTGAGCCCTCGCTCACTCCGTTCGCGAGGACGCCGAAGGACTCACTTCGTTCGTCCCTCGGTGAACGGAGTGACCCGGCTGGCAGGGAGAACCACGGCCTGGCCGAGCGGCGGAGCCGCGAGGCAGGGAGGCCTCGAGATGGCGAACCGGCGTCCTCGTGAGCGAGCACTGCGAGCGAACGAGGTTCCCCCGAGGGAGCGTGCGACCGAGGGGGAGCTCGTCAGAGCGTGCTCTGACGGTGGCTCGAGCGAACTCGTTCTTTGGCGAGCGGAGCGAGCCGGTGAGCGAGTGAAACGAGCGAGGATAACCAGCAGAGAACCGGTGAGCGGGCCGAGGGCTTTCTGGCTGTTTGCGGTGCCAGCGGAAGTAACCCCACCTGCGAGTGGACCGGGGGCTTTCATGCCCGATCCGAATCCAGTGCCGCTACCACCGGGGCACTTCCCTCGAAACGGGGCTCCACCAGGCGAGCTTGCACTGTCAAGCGGTCCCGAGGCGCTGACCCGAGGATTGTAGACCGGGTCCCGAGGCGCTGACCCGAGGCCTTAAGACCATTCACTCCGGCCACGGGAACGATGGAGTATTCGCTCGACTTCGACGGTGGTCCCGAGTCTGTATCCGGCGGTACGGGCATCCTGCTGTTGCACCCGAGTACGGTCGAGACCGACCGCGTCGACACCTCCTTCCTCAAGGGGGACACCGACCACCTTCTCGTGATCTCGACGCGGACGACCGCGCGCGAGGTCCAGCAGAAACTCCAGTTCTACGAGGTCGGGGAAGAAGTCCAGTCCGCGACGATCCTCGACACCCTCAGCGTCGAGCGGGGGTACACCCGCCGCCAGCGCGAGGGGGTCAGGTACCTCTCGTCGCCGGACGACCTGGACGGGATGGTCGCCGAGACCCGGCGGTTCCTCGAGGAGACGGACGGAAAGCGCCGCCTCAGTCTTGACTCGATCACGGAGATGATCTACTACGCCGACGTCGAAGGCGTCGCGGGGGCCGTCACCGAGATGCTGGTCCTCCTCGACGAGTTCGACGCGGTCGGGCTGTTCCACATGGCCAGGTCGGTCCACGACGACGACACCGTCGCCAGATTCGAGTCGAAGTTCGACGGGGTCGTCGAACTCGCCGAATCCGGGACGCTCAGCGTCGATGTCGGCGACTGAGGGGAAGCCCCCGTCGGCCCGAAGGCCACCGGTCCACGTGGGCCTCCATACCACGGCACCAACCATTAAGACGACTCATTCCCCTAGGTCTCGTATGCCGGAATGCCAGAACTGCGGCGGGTTCGTCACGGCAGACTACGCGCGGGTATTTACACCGAACGAGGTCGAGAAGCCGCGAGTCTGCCCGCAGTGCGAGGACAAGATCCGCGACGGGGCCGACGTCAGGAAGGCGCGGTCCACGCGGCGAGGATAAGCGAGTCCCGGCCGATCGGGGGAACCGGGGAGGAAGGAGAGGTTGGAGTGGAAGGGGTGGACGGTGCCTACCGCTCTTTTGCCGCCCGTAGGACGAGCGAGCGCGCCCGCTCGAGCGCCGCGTCCGCGCGGTTGGCCGAGCGTGCTTCCGCGGTCAGCCTGACCAGGGGCTGAGTCCCGCTCGCCCGCACCAGAAACCAGGCGTCGGCCAGGTCGACCCGCACTCCGTCCATCGTCGTGACCTCGCCGTCGATATCGGCCGCGGCCTCGCGAACCGCATCGACGACGGACGCCTTGTCCTCGGTCTCCACGCTCTCGCGCCGAATCGGGTAGGTCTCGACCCGGGCGGCGCGGTCGGCGAGTGGCTCCGCGGCAATCAGGGCGGCGAGTTTGCAGGCCGCCAGCGGGCCGTCCGGACACAGGGTCTCCGCGGGCCAGATCCAGGCGCCGCTCGGTTCGCCCCCGAAGGCGACCCCCGGCTCGCTCGCGGCGGCGGCGACGTGGACGTCCCCCACCGGCGTCCGTTCGACGCCCACCTCGAGGTCGGCCAGGTGGTCTTCGACGGCCAGACTGGTGTCGAGGGGGAGAGCGACGGTCTCTCCCGGGCTCGCCGCGTCCCCGGCGAGGACCGCGAGCAGGACGTCCCCGGAGAGGAAGTCGCCCTCGGCGGTGACCGCTCGCATCCGGTCGGCGTCGCCGTCGTGAGCGATGCCGAGGTCGGCGTCGGAGCCGGCAACGAGGGTCGCCAGGTCCTCGCAGTGCTCGGGCGTGGGTTCGCTCGGGCGGCCGGGGAAGGCCCCGTCCGGCTGGGCGTTCAGCGTTCGAACACCACACCTCTGGTCGCTCAGAGCCTGGGCCGTCACGCCACCGGCACCGTTTCCGACGTCGACCACGACGGTCAGGGGCGCTTCGAGGTCGCCGATCGAATTGCCGATTGCCCTTCGATGGCGGTCCTGGACGGTGACCGCCGTCCGGGTTCCGAGGTCGGCCCAGGACACGAGCGACCAGTCGCCCGTTTCGACCCGGTCGGCGATGCGAGCACGGTCCGCGGCGTCGTAGGCCTGCCCGGAGGGCTGCCAGAGTTTGAGGCCGTTGTCCGGGGCGGGATTGTGCGAGGCGGTGACGGCGACGCCGGCGTCGGCGTCCTCCCAGCCGACCGCCCGGGCGACCGTGGGTGTGGCCGCGAGGCCGAGGTCCAGAACGTCTGTGCCGGACTCCCGGAGGCCGGCTGCGAGGGCATCGAGGAGGAGTCGCCCGCTATCCCGGGGGTCCCGGCCGACGACGACGCTGTCGGACTCCGCGCCCAGGGCCCGACCGACTGACAGGGCCAGCTCTGCGGTGACCGCCTCGCCGACGGGCCCCCTGATGCCGCTGGTTCCGAACATAGGCGCTCCGGCGTCGCCCAGCCCCTTCGGTATGTCGTTCCGACCCCGCCGGCAGCGAGGCTCCACCCGAACGTGCGGCAGGCCCGCCGCGACGGTCCCTCCTACGAATTACGTCTGTCCGAGGCCCCGATTCCTTGCCTCCGTCCGCAATCAGTCTGGCAGATCGAGTGGACTGCGAGTGTGGAACGGACCGCCGGCTCCGGGCTACACGAGCTGTCCGACCGGGCCAAACCGGCACGAGCTGTCCAGCCTGGGAGAGGGGCGCGAAGCAAAGCTTTTGCCCACACGGCTCCGCCCCTCCAGCATGCGAGGGAGGGGAGGACGGTGAAACGCGACGGCGACGAGGCCGCGAAGCGGCGCGCCGGCGAGTCCGCAGCCGCCACTGTCGAGGACGGGATGGTAGTCGGGCTGGGAACCGGGAGTACCACCGCCCACGCGATCCGCGCTCTCGGTCGGGCCGTCGACGACGGGCTCGACGTCGCCGGGATTCCGACCTCCTACCAGACTAGAGCTCTCGCCCAAGGAGCGGGTGTCCCACTGACGTCGCTGTCGGAGGGGACGCCGGACGTGGCCATCGACGGCGCCGACCAGGTCGTGGGTGGGACCCTGGTCAAGGGCGGTGGCGCGGCCCACGCCAGGGAGAAAGTCGTCGACGCGGCGGCCGAGCGGTTGGTCGTCGTGGTCGACGAGGAGAAACTCGCCGACGGGGTGGACGCGGCGGTTCCGATCGAGGTCCTGCCGGCGGCCCGTCCGACGGTCGCCTCGGCAGTGCGCGCGCTCGGAGGCGACCCCGACCTCCGGGCGGCGGCCCAGAAGGACGGTCCCGTGGTGACCGACAACGGCAACCTCGTGGTCGACGTCGACTTCGGCCGGATCGCAACCCCGGACGACCTCGCCCGGGAGATTGCCGCGCTGCCCGGTGTCGTCGAACACGGGCTGTTCGTCGACCTGGTCGACGAGATACACGTTGGTAGCGCCGTGGGCGTCGAGGTGCGGGAATTCTGAGACGGGGACGGGGACTCGACGAGACCTGGTGCCCGGCCAGCCGATACAACCGATATCGCTTCCAGGAGTGGGCCCTCGGGGCGGGACAGGCCGTCACCCATACCGGTATCGCGGGGGTACCCGGGGTTCGTGGGGCGGTGCCGTCGCTCCTGGGCGCGCTTGCGGCGAGAAGAGACCAGCCTTACAGGTCGCGGGGCTGGACGGTCTTTCGGTCGTTGGCCTCTGCACGTCGGGCAGCGTCCTCCAGCAACTCCGCTACCTCGTCGTCGAGGGCGCCGTAGAAGTCGGAGGCGACGTTCATGTTGTCGAGCGATTCCTTCACTGCCGCTTTGACGATCAGGTCTGCCATACAGATAGCCGTTTCCACAGGCCAGTTTATAAGCTTTCCCGTTCCCCACGGCTCTCGGCAGTACTCACGGGGGTTTGAGCCGTGCGAGCCGACGGTACGGGGGTAGATGTAACAGTCAAGATGCGTATTGGTCGCCCTCGAGGAAGGCGATCCCGACGATTCTGTCGCTAGGAGTCTCGCGCGCGGATGTTCGGCGGGAGGGGGAGGCTTCAGCGTTCGCTTCACGGACAGGGGCCGAACCCGTGGGAAGACGTCCGAACCTGTCTCCCTCTCACCTCCTGAAGTGGCTGCGCAACTCGGGATCTGAGCTGTCTGGTCCCGTCGGGCCTACCCATGCCCCCCCCGCTGTCGGCGGGGATCCGTTGCCCCGAACCGACACGGCTGAGTAGTCCCGGAGTCGAACTGGACGTATGCGAGAGATCCTGGAGGCCGTCGCGGCCGGCGAGAGCAGCCCGGCAGCGGCGGAGGCGGAACTGCGGGGCTACGCGACGGGCGAGGCCGGTCGGTTCGACGCGAGTAGGGAAGAACGAAGCGGCGTGCCCGAGGCAATCCTGGGTGAGGGCAAGACCGCCCGGGAGATATCGAACCTCGCCGAGACCGCACTCGAGACGTCAGGGCACGCTATCATCACCCGAATCGAGGGCGACGCCGTCGCCCCCGTCCGGAACCACCTCTCAGGTGTCCACCCCGAGACGAGGTTCCAGTTCGACGAGCGGGCGGGCGTCCTCCTCGCCCACGCCGGGGACTACGCGCGACCCGACCTCGACGGGAGCGTCGCCGTTGTGAGCGCCGGCACGGCCGACGCCGTCCCCGCGGGCGAGGCCGCGATGGTGGCCCGGGAGATGGGGGCGACCGTCGAGCGGGTCAAGGACGTCGGTGTCGCCGGCATCGCGCGGCTGACCGACCAGCTCGAGGGGCTGCGGGACCACGACGTCATCGTCGTCGCGGCCGGGCGGGAAGGCGCCCTCCCGACGGTGGTCGCGGGCCTGGTCCAGGTTCCGGTCATCGGTCTCCCGGTCAGCACCGGTTACGGCCACGGGGGGAAGGGCGAGGCGGCCCTGCTCGGGATGCTCCAGTCATGTACTGCGCTCTCGGTCGTCAACGTGGACGCGGGCTTCACCGCGGGGGCCCAGGCCGGTCTGATCGCGCGCGTGGCGGCCGGGAGCCATGAGGACGAGTCTGCAGGGGGAGAGGACGAGTCCGGGCACGAGGAAGCCGAGTCCGGTGGGGAAACGGACGAGGCCGGCGGCGAGACGGACGGATCCAGGCGCGGATCGGGCGAGTGCGAGGGATGAGCGACGCGGACCACGCGATCTACGTCCTCGAGTGCGCCGACGGAAGCCTCTACACCGGATACACGACGGACATCGCCCGAAGAGTGGCCGAGCACGACGCCGGCGAGGGGGCGAAGTACACCCGGGGCCGGACGCCCGTCGAACTGGTCCACGTAGAGCGGGTCGACTCCAGGTCGGCCGCGCTCTCTCGCGAGCACGAGATCAAGTCCCTCGACCGGTCCGAGAAGGCACGCCTGGTCGAGGACAGTTGCCTCCCGGCCGAGGGAGGGGAGCGAGCTTAGGCACGGCCCAGGATCGGGCCTTGCCGACGGGCAGGTTTTTGGTCCGGCGGGCCGCCTCTCTCAGCATGGAGGACGCCAGCGTCGACCCCGACGCCATCGCCTTCGGGACCGACGGGTGGCGGGCAACCCTCGACGAGTTCACGAGCCCGCGGGTCAGAACCGTCGCCCAGGGGGTCGCGGGCTACCTCGAGGAGACCGGGGCCGAGACCCCGGTCGCCGTCGGGTACGACGCCCGCCCGACCTCGCCGGCCTTCGCCGAAGAGGTCGCGAGCGTGCTCGCGGCCAACGGCCACGAGGTCTGGCTGGCCGAGCGCGACTGCCCCACGCCGGCGACGGCCTGGCAGGTCCGCGAACGCGACCTCGCGGGCGCGGTCGTCATCACGGCCTCGCACAACCCGCCCTCGTACAACGGCATCAAGTTCGTTCCCGCCGGCGGTGCGCCGGCCCTCCCGGAGGCCACGGACCGCATCGTCGCGAACCTCGCCGAGCCCGCCGCGGGCGCCGGGGCCACCGCGGACTCTGGGGAACCTCGGGAGCCTGGGAACCCTGGGGACCCCGGGGAACCTCGGGA
>JAZKTI010000037.1:0-14890 GCA_036625635.1 Haloarculaceae archaeon | reverse complement strand
TGTCACGGTCATCCCACCATCGCCGACGACGATGTATTGCCCGCCCTGAACGCTCTCTTTTCGTGCGATCGACAGCGATGCCCTGAGCGGGAAGCCTGCGTTCAACAAGCGCGCCACCGACTCGCCGATCCTGACCGCGCCATCGTTGATGATATCGTTCAGCGTCACGATTCCGCCGATGGCACCGGCCTCGATGAGGTTCAGCCCCTGGTTGTAGGAGTTGCAGGCGTTGAGTAGGAAGGAATCGACGCCGGTTTCCTCGAGCCTCGCAACGTCCAGTTTCCCGTCGGCACACTCGAAGCCGTCGTACTCGGTGTGTCCGATGTAGTGGAAGAACTCCGAGCGGCTCGCGAGCACCTCCCGGAGTTCCTCGACGGTCGTCTCGTGGTGGACGGTGACGTCGAACGGGAGGTTCTCCCGGTCGCCGTAGGCGCTGTTCACCAGGTCTCGCTCCTCCGCCATCCGGCTGTCGTTGACGACGATGGTGATCCGGATGCTCCCGTCGGTGAGATCCCGGTCGAACCGGTTCCGGAAGGCCGCCTCGGTGAGTTTGCTGGCCCCGACCGGGATCCGGTCCCCGATCCAGGCCTGTTCCAGCGTGCCGTCCGCGACCGGCTGGACGTACGTCGAACCGGGTTCCTGCATCGAATCGCCCTTGGATCGGGTCCCGACGCCCGTCGAGCCCGGAGAGCGAGTTATGACGCCGCCGTGTCCCGCCGACCCGGTCGAGACACCCCCTGGTCCGGTCGGAGTGCTCGTGATATCTGCCGGGCCCGCGGACCTGGTCAAGACCTCCTCCCGGCCGAGGTCCGGTTCCATCGTGGCCCCGGCGTTCGACCGGTCGGTGCTCCGCTGACTTGACCTGATCACCGCGAGGTCGTCGACGACGAACGGGAGCAGTTCGGCAGCGGTCGGATCCGGCTCGACGTGAGCCGTGAGCCGCCATTCCGGGACGTAGTCCTCGATGACCTTGTAGGGGACCGACAGGTACGCCGCCAACTGCTCCTGGAGTGACCGGTCGTACAGCGTCTCGAAGTCGAGGTCGAGGCGGGGCTCGAGGGCCCGGCGCTCGTGGAGGTCGTAATCGTAGAGGCCCTCCGTGCGGGTGAGACAGTCGAGGAAGAAGACCCGCTTGAGCGTCTCGGCGATGTCCGTCTCGTAGTCGCGGCCGACGCCGAACTCGTACTCGAAGCCGCGGTCGGTCAGGAGTCGTGGGCCCTCGCCGGGTTCGATCGACGCTCCGAGGTAGTACGACAGCGGGGCCACTGCGAAGACGTGTTCGCAGGTCGCGGGGACCTCGATGGAGACGCCCGAGTCCGGCCGCTCGATTTCGTCGGGGATCGAGAGTTCGTCCCCGACTTCGACGTCGGGCGGGTGACCCCGCAACGTCGGGTAGGACCGCTCGGGACTCAGGGACTTCAGCGCGGAGCCGAAGGTTCCAATCGCCGCCATCAGATCAGTCGGGTCGGCGGTCGTCGTGACCGTCGCCGCGGGCCGCTCGTGCCGGGACCTGGCCCCGATCCGGGCGGCGGTCGACCCGCCGAAGTCGAACTGGATCTCTGTCAGGTCGACGTCGATCGTCATCTCGCTTTCCACCTCGACGTAGGTCTTGATCTGTGTGAACAGTTCGACCACGTACTCGCCCTCGGGCAGGTGTTCCTCGTCGAGGTGACCGAGTTCGGCCACGACGTCGCCCGCGGGCCCGCGAACCGTCACGCCGACGACGTTCGGGAGGACCAGTTCCGCGGTCTCGACCTCCACTGCGGCGCCGACGGGGAAGCGGAACCGGTCCGTGGCCGCCGGATCCGGGCGGACCGGCTCCGGCGTGTGGAGCCGGTAGCGCGTCCGCTCGAGCCGGTCGACGACCTCGAGTCCGGGCCGTTCTGTGAGCTGTTCGAATGCGAGCATCTTGCCGATCTGAGTCCCTCCGTGCCTTGTGCCTTTCATAAACTTCGACGATGAGCAAAAAAGCTACCGCTGCTTCGTGCCCGAAACTGGCAATGAGCCTGACGATACTGCCCACGACGAGGCTGACGCCGA
This sequence comes from Haloarculaceae archaeon, assembly GCA_036625635.1. Taxonomy (GTDB): domain Archaea; phylum Halobacteriota; class Halobacteria; order Halobacteriales; family Haloarculaceae; genus JAZKTI01. The sequence goes on along the minus strand of JAZKTI010000037.1, from coordinate 12,850 downwards.
GTCCGAGGTTGACGCTGACGGCCCGTCTGGTGGCGAACCCGATCGAGCGTGAGGAACCACCTCTCGCGGTGAGACACACCAACTAATTGCCCCCCGCCGCGAGGCACCGGTATGACCAGCCGCGAGGCACCGGTATGACCAGCCGCGAGGCACCGGTATGACCAGCCGCGAGGCGCCCCCGGCCGACAATCCCTACGTCGAGGATCCCGCCACGGACTTCGAACCCCTCGAGGCCCTCGACAAGGAGACGGCCCGTGAGCAGGTCGAGCGACTCCGGGAGGCCGTCCGGTATCACGATTACCGATACTACGTCGAGGCCGACCCGGTCATTTCCGACCGGACTTACGACGCACTCTTCGATCGCCTGGATACCCTCGAGGACGCCTTCGACCTCGCCACGCCAGACAGCCCGACTCGCCGCGTCGGCGGGGAGCCGGTCGACGAACTCGAGACCGTCGAGCACGTCGCCCCGATGCTCTCCATCGACGCCGTCGACGAGGCGGCGGACGTCCGCGAGTTCGACGACCGCGTGCGGCGGGAACTCGCGGCCGAGGGGTACGACGGGGCGATCGAGTACTTCTGTGACCCCAAGTTCGACGGCCTCTCGATCGAAGTGATCTACGAGGACGGCCGGTTCGAACGGGCGTCGACCCGGGGCGACGGCGAGGCCGGCGACGACGTGACAGCCCAGGTCCGGACCGTTCCCCACGTCCCCGGACGGCTGCGGGGCGATTACCCGGATTACCTGGCCGTCCGCGGCGAGGTCTACATGCCGCGGGACGCGTTCAACGCCTTCAATCGGGAGCGCGTCGAGCGCGGCGACGACGCCTTCGCCAACCCCCGGAACGCGGCCGCGGGGACCCTCCGCCAGCTCGATCCCGCCGTCGTCGCAGAGCGCCCCCTGGCTGCTTTCTTCTTCGCGGTCATGGCGAGCAGTCACGAGTTCCAGAGCCACGCCGAGATCGCGCGAACATTGCCGGAGTGGGGCCTCCGGACCGCCGGGAACAGAACCGAACTCGTCGAGGACGTCGAGGCCGCCATCGAGTATCGCGACGCGATGCTCGACCGGCGCGACGACCTGAACGTCGAGATCGACGGGGTGGTCCTGAAACTGAACGACCGTGAGGGCTGTGACCTGCTGGGTCGGACCGCACGGGCGCCCCGGTGGGCGGTCGCCTACAAGTTCCCCGCCCGGAGCGAGCGGACGACGGTGCGTGACGTCGTCGTACAGGTCGGCCGGACCGGTCGCCTGACCCCGGTGGCCCTCCTCGATCCCGTCGAAGTCGGCGGCGTCGAGGTCTCCCGGGCCAGCCTCCACAACCCCGCCGAGATCCAACGGCTGGGTGTCGACGTGGGTGACGTGGTCAGCGTCGAGCGCGCCGGTGACGTCATCCCGAAGGTCGACGAAGTCCTGGAAGCCGGCGGCGAGACCACCTTCGAGTTCCCGGATCGGTGTCCGGTCTGTGAGAGCCCGGTCGAGCGGGACGGGCCCCAGGCCTTCTGTACGGGCGGCCTTGCCTGCCCCGCCCAGCGCGAGCGAGCCATCGAACACTACGGGAGCAGGGCCGCACTCGACATCGAGGGCCTCGGCGAGGAGCGAGTCGCCCAGCTCGTGGACGCGGGCCTGCTCGAGACCCTCCCTGACCTCTACGACCTCGAGCCGGCCGACCTGGCCTCCCTCGAGGGATGGGGAGAGCGCAGTGCAGAGAAGCTTGTGGCGGAGATCGACGGGACGCGGGACCCCCCACTCCCGGACTTCCTCGTCGCGCTCGGGATTCCGGAGGTCGGCGAGGCGACTGCCCGGGCCCTGGCCCGGGAGTTCGGGAGCTTCGAGGCCGTCCGGGAGGCCGACGCCGCTGCCCTCGAGGCGGTTCCCGACGTCGGACCGACGGTCGCAGCCTCGATCCACGAGTTCTTCGAGGCCCAGCGGAACGCGACGGTCATCGACGCCCTGCTCGACCACGTCGAGCCACAGGGAGCGGAGACGGCCGGCGGCGACGAACTCGAGGGGTTGACTGTGGTCTTCACGGGCGCACTGACGGGCCCACTCGAGGGCTACACGCGGGAGGACGCCCACGAGCTCGTCGAGCGCCACGGCGGCTCGGCCACCGGCAGCGTCTCGTCAAACACTGACTGGCTGGTCGTCGGGGAGAACCCCGGCAGCTCGAAGCGGGAGGACGCGGCGGCCAACGACGTCGAGGAGATCGATCCCGAAACCCTCGCCGAGCGGTTGCGCGACCGCGGCATCCAGGTAACGGCCGACGACTGAACACGCAGATACGTGGTGAGGCTTGGGGGGAGAGGCGTGTGGGATGAGGCCTGGGGGTGAGGCGTGGGGGGATGAGGCGTGGCAGGTTACGGGCTTCCCCATCACGGCGCGCTCAGATATCCACGGCGCGGAACCGAAGGTAGCCAAGCAGCGGCACGACCGTCGACCAGACCGCGAGGACGACGACGGCGAAGGCCGGCGTCTGGTAGACCGTTTCGCCACTCACCAGGCGGGCGAGGCCGTCGAAGGTCGGGACGATCATCGAGGCGAGGGCCTTGAAGGAGTTCACCGGGTTGATCGCCTGGAGGAAGGTGGCCCAGGCCGGCTCCTGCCCGACCGAGAGTCCGTTGACGATGAAGACCAGCGCCGTGCCCAGGACTCCCCAGAGGAACAGCAGCGCGACCGCGAGCAGGAAGGTCGCCGTCGCGGCGATGGTCGTCGAGCGTGTGCTTGCGGAGATGGCGAGTGCCATCCCCGTCAGGGCCGTCCCGACCGCGAGGACGAGCGCGACAGCCTGGAGCACCAGCACGGGTTCGGGGAGGGCGACGCCGAAGACCAGGCCGGCGACGGCGATCGAGGCGAAGCCGACGAGGGCCACGATCGTCACGACGACCAGCCGCCCCACGTACCAGCCGAGGACCACATCCCAGCGGAGGTACGGGAGGCCGAGCAGGAGCTTCATACTCCCGTCGGCCCGGCGGCCGACGACCGTCCCGTAGGTGATGCCGACCGCGGTCAGCGGCACGAGGACACCCAGGAGCTGGAGGGTCAATACGGCATACGAGACGCCGGGCTCGGCGAAGCCGGAGACCTGGGAGAGCAGGTACCCGCCGAGGATACCCACGAGGACGTAGAGGACGCCGAGGGCCAGGAGCGTCCGGTCGCGGCGGGCCTCGCGGACGTCGTTCACAGCGACGCGGAGCCAGCGGTTGTGGGGGAGACTCATTCCTCACCCTCCGTGTAACGCGCGAACAGTTCCTCGAGGGAGGTCTCCGTCGTCGCGAAGTCCAGAACGGCCCGCCCGTCCTCGCGGACGGCGTCGAGGACCTCGATCTTGGCGGGACGCTCGCAGGCGACCTCGAGGGTTCCACCGCGAGCGGTCGCGTCGTTGACTCCCTCGAGCGCGAGGACCCGCTCGCGCACCGGGTCGGCGGGGCCGTCGAGGTCCACAGAGAGCCGGGCGTCGGCGCCGACGGAGTCCCGAAGCCCGGTGATCGTGTCGACGGCGACCAGCTCCCCGTCCCGGAGGATCCCGACGCGGTCGCAGACGGCCTCGACCTGTTCGAGGATGTGCGAGGAGAAAAAGACCGTCGCGCCGCGGTCGTTCTCCTCGCGGACGATCCGGCGCATCAGCCGGGCCCCGTTCGGGTCGAGCCCGGTGGTCGGTTCGTCCAGGATGAGCAGGTCCGGCTCCCCGACGAGAGCCATGCCGAGGACCAGCCGCTGGGCCATCCCCTTCGAATAGTCGGCGGCCACGCGGTCGGCGGCGTCGGCGATCCCGACCCGTCCGAGGACGGCCGCTGGGTCCTCGTCGGCGCCCTTCGAGTCGACGACGAACTCGAGGTGTTCCCGGCCGGTCATCTTGCCGATGACGTGGTAGCCGTCGGGGAGGACGCCCACCCGATCTCGGATGGCGAGGGTCTCGCTCCGGGCGTCGTGGCCGAAGACGCGGGCGGTGCCGGCCGTCGGCCGGACGTAATCGAGGACGACGTCGATGGCCGTGGACTTGCCGGCCCCGTTCGGGCCGAGAAAGCCGAAAATCTCGCCGGCCTCGACGGTGAGATCGAGGCTGCGGAGGGCAGTGACGTCACCGAACTGCTTGGTGACGTCGCGAGTTTCGATTGCGGGCACGGGGTCAGGTTCGGGCCGGTGTCCTAAACAGCTTGATACTCGGTCGCGCTACAGGTCGGCCCGCTGGAACCGGCGGTATCCGATCGCGAGCGGGATCACGGCCCAGAGGAGGAGCACCACGACGCCGAGCCAGGGACTTGCGAAGAGGGCGTCGAACTGTTCGGCCGATGGGACCTGGCTGCCGCCGCCGGTCGCCAGCGTCTGGCCGGCGTCGGGAATCACGGCCGACAGGCTCGTGGTGAACGCGGAGCTCGGCGGCACCTGGTAGAGAACGAAATACCAGCTCGGGGGCTTCCCGGCCGGCATGCTGAAGCCACTCGTGACGAACAGTACCACCAGCGTGACGACGTTCCAGAGCATCTCCACGACGACGAAGAAGCCGACTGCGAGGAGCGTGACCCTGGTGTCGGAGCCACTCGTCGCGGAGATGCCCACGTAGATGCTCGCGTACACGATCGTGAAAAACAGCGCCATCACTGCGAGTAGAGCGGTCGGGACCGGCGCAAACGCACCCATGAGGACGCCGCCGATGGCGACGCCGATGACGAAGGTCCCCACGACCGGGAGCGCGAGGACGGCAGACCGACCGAGCCACTTCCCGAGGATCACGTCCCGTCGGGAGTGTGGCAACGAGAGAAGGACCTTGATGGTCCCGCTCTCGCGCTCGCCGGCGATGGATTTGAAGCAGGTCAGCAGGGCGGCCAGCGAGACGTAGGTGCCGACACCGCTGGCAATGAAGAAGATGAGCCCGGTGGGTGTGGGCTGCCCGCCGCTGAGGGCGTCGAACTCCGCGTACGCGACGCCGATACCGCTCACGAGCAGAAAGAACAGTAGCGAGAGGCCCCAGAGAGCCCGCGAGCGGATTGCGTCGCGGAAGTCCTTCTTGGCGACGGCGAGCGTGCTCATCGATCGTCCTCAGTGTACGTGAGGAAGAGGTCCTCGAGGGAGGCTTCCTCGGTCTGGAAGTCGACGATCTGGACGTCGGCGGCCTCGAGCGTACTCAGCACACTGAACTTCGAGCTGTCGATCACGGTCGTCACCAGGTCGTTCCCGTGGACCGCGACCTCGGAGACGCCCGCGAGTCCCCGAACCGTCGAGATCGCCGCCGCCGGGAACTCCCCCCGGGTCGTGACGGTGAGGGTCGACTCCACCTCGGCAGCGTCGCGGAGGCCCTCGACCGTGTCGACGGCGACGAGTTCGCCCCCGCGGAGGATCCCCACCCGGTCGCAGACGGCCTCCACCTGCGAGAGGATGTGGCTGGAGAAGAAGACGGTCCCGCCGTCGTCGGCGACCTCGCGGATGCGTTCGCGGATCTCGCGCACGCCCGCGGGGTCGAGGCCGGCGGAGGGTTCGTCGAGGATCAGGAGGTCGGGATCCCCGACCAGGGCCATCCCCAGGAGGAGTCGCTGTCGCATTCCCGTGGAGTAGCCGCCGGCCTTGCGCATCCCGGCGTCCTCGATGCCGACGTCGTCGAGGACGTCCCAGGGGTCGTCGGCGGCGCCCTTGGATTCGATGACGAAGTCGAGGTGCTGTTTGCCGCTCAACCGCTCGTAGATGTCGTAGCCCTCCGGGAGGACGCCCGTTCGTCGACGGATCTCCCGGCTCCGCTCCTGGGCATCCAGGCCGAGGACGGTCGCGCTCCCGGCCGTCGGCCGGACGAAGTCCAGCAGGACGTCGATGGTCGTCGACTTCCCCGCGCCGTTCGGGCCGAGGAAGCCGAACACCTCGCCCTCCCGGACCTTGAGGTCGAGGCCGGCGAGTGCGGTCACGTCGCCGTAGGCCTTCTCGAGGCCGGTCGTCTCGATGGCTGCCATGGTCGTTTCCTCGATCCTGGGGGTGAAAAGGGGCCAGGCGCGTTTGCTGGGTCGGCAACTCCGCGAATTGGGAGGTGGCGGGGGGCCCACGGAGGGAACCGGAACTGGGCCCTGGTCGGGGCTCAGCCAACGGGTGCGGTCGGGGATCCGACTACAGGTGTGGTCGGGGGCCGCCCAAGACGCGGTCGGAAAGGAGTGTGGAACTACACCGGGTCTTCGGGAGCGTGGGAATCTCGCATCCGGTTCGCCTCGCTGGCGTACCGCTCCACGACCGCGGCTTCGTCGACGCGTTCGAGCGATCCAGGGTCGACGTCCTCGGCGGCGGTCACGTCGGTTCTCGCGAGCATCTGCTCGGAGCGCTGTTTGGTCACGGCGTGCTCCCCGTCCGGCGTGGCGTAGACCAGCGTCACGAGGCCCTTGTCGCTGTAGCTGCGCTCGACCAGCCAGACGCGTTCGGCCTCGGGCATGCCACAGCCAAGGCCGGGGATCGATTTGTAGGTGACGGCGCGACCGCGACCCGACCGAGCGTTCATTAGCCCTCCGGCGCAACCGGGACGCGATGACCCCTTCGGACGCGCGCTCCGGGAGGTCCGACGACGACGAGCGCCTCGAACCCGCCGTGGAATGGCGCCATCGCGTCGAGGACCTGCTCAACGAGGGCGAGTCTCTCGAGGGAAGCGCCACGTTCGAGAACGGGTCCGCGGCAGTCGTGACGAACCAGCGATCCTCGCCTTCGAACCGGACCTCGACGGCCCGAACGTCGAACAGGTCGACCGGCCGAACGTCGGGGGCGTCGATACTGGCGTCCTGCCCGATCCCGGATTGCTCTGGCGAGCTCTCCAGTGGGGGTTCGTCGGGGCCGTCTGTCTGGGTGGCGGGGTCGCCATCGGCCTGGACTCGACCCTGGCCGGTATCGACCTCTCGACGGTGGGGGTCGAGCGGATGGGCCTCGACGGGTTGACGAATCTCCTGGAGACGATCCTCGACCTCCTCGCCCTGCTCGACGACGCCCTGCTGGTGTTCGGTGTGCTCTTTGGGGCCTATGCCGCCGTCCTGGTGGCCCGGTACGCACGCACTCGCGAGCGCACCCTGGTCGTCGAGGTAGCTGGTGGTGAGGACGTCCACCCCACCCGGCCCGCCGACGCTACCGACGCCAGGACGCGCCTGGTGGTGCTCCTGAGAACCCGGCCAGCTGACGTCGCAGCCGGCCCCGGAGGGCCCCACGGCGGCTTCGCCGGTGCCCCAACCGAAGCGGAGCCGTCCGCTGACGAGGCATGAGGCCGATCTCCCCCCCCCTCACCTGGGGATTCATCGCGGCGAGCCGTGACCCTCAACAGCGGCGAGCGCGAACGCCGCCCCGATGGACGCGAGCGCGGTCCGGGAGCGCGCCGCCGACCTCCCCCGCGAGCCTGGCGTTTACCAGTTCATCGCTCGCGAGGGGCGCGGGAGCGACGGCTCGCCGGCCGCCGACGGGGAGCGCGTGCTCTACGTGGGCAAGGCTGTCGACCTCGGGGACCGCGTTCGAACCTACGCCGACCCGCGCGGGCAGCGCATTCGCCGGATGGTCGGGCGGGCGAACGACCTGGAGGTCGCGGTCACGGACACGGAGACGCAGGCGCTCCTGCTCGAGGCGAACCTCATCAAGCGCCACCAGCCCCGCTACAACGTCCGGCTGAAGGACGACAAGTCCTACCCCCTCGTCCAGCTCACCGCCCACGAGGCCCCCCGGATCCAGATCACCCGGGACCCCGCGGACGACGCGACCGTCTTCGGCCCCTTCACCGACGTGGGCCGCCTCGAGACGGTCGTCAAGGCCCTGCGGGAGACCTACGGCCTGCGGGCCTGCTCCGACCACAAGTACGCGGGCCGGGACCGCCCGTGCATCGACTTCGACATCGGTCTCTGTACCGCGCCCTGCACCGGGGAGATCGACCTCGCCGACTACGCCGAAGACGTCGAGGCCGCCCGTCGATTCCTCTCGGGCGAGATCGGCGTCCTCGCCGACCCGCTCGAGGACGCGATGGAGACCGCCGCCGACGCCCGCGAGTTCGAGCGTGCGGCCAACCTCCGTGACCGGCTGGAGGCCGTCGAGGCCCTTCACGGGACCGGCGGCGGGGCCGTGGCCGGGCCCGCGGAGGCCGCCGAGCGCCGCGTCGACGTCCTCGGCGTCTCGCTCGAGGGCAGTCGCGCCACTGTGGCCCGGCTCCACGCCGAGGACGGTCAACTGGTCGATCGCGAACGCCACCGTCTCGACGGCCCCGCTGACGCGGCAGGAGACGGTGATGGCGGGCGGGCCGAGCGTGCGGCAGGAGGCGGTGATGGCGGGCGGGCCGAGGATCCGGGGAGAGGTATCGAGAACGACACCCTCGAGGGCCTGACCGGGTCCGGCGTCCCCGAGGACGAGGCGGGGGCCGTCCTCGCCGCATTCATCGCGCAGTACTACGCCGAACGCCAGCTCCCAGACGCTATCCTCTGTTCGCACCATCCGGTCGACCAGGAACTCCGCACCTGGCTCGACGCCGAGGGGGTCGAGGTCCGCGTGCCCGGTACCGGTCGGGAGGCGACGCTTGTCGACCTCGCACTGAAGAACGCCCGGCGCCAGGGAAGCGCGGTCGAGGAGACCGGTGCGCTAGCCGCGGCCCTCGGCCTGGACAGTGCCAGTCGGATCGAGGGGTTCGATGTGAGCCACGCCGGGGGCCGGCACGTTGTCGGGAGCGACGTCGTCTTCGTCGACGGTGCCGCCGAGAAGCGGGACTACCGGCGGAAGAAGCTGTCCGAGGACAACGACGATTACGCGAACATGGCTGCGCTCGTGGGCTGGCGGGCCGAACGGGCGGTCGACGGCCGGGACGACCGGCCCGATCCCGACCTGCTGCTCGTCGACGGGGGCGAGGGGCAACTTGCGGCCGCCCGGACGGGCCTGAACCGCCACGGCTGGGACGTCCCCGTCGTCGCCCTGGCGAAGGCCGAGGAGCGGGTCGTGACGCCCGACGGCGGGGCGGGACTGGACGCCGACTCGCCCGAAGTGCGCCTCCTCCGACGGGTCCGGGACGAGGCCCACCGCTTTGCCCGCCAGTATCACGAGACCCTGCGGGACGAGGTCTCGACGGTCCTCGAGGAGGTCCCCGGGATCGGGCCGACCACCCGCCGTCGCCTCCTCCGCCGCTTTGGCAGCGTCGAGGGCGTCCGGGCGGCGTCCGAAACCGAACTCCGCGGCGTCGAGGGCGTCGGCGAGGCCACGGCCGCCACCATCGCAGACCGGCTGGGCTAGCGTCGAGGCCAGGAACGATGTACTATCACGACCGCGGCTACGCTCCGCGACCTGCCGGACCCCTCTCGCGAACGATCCGCCGTGGGCCCCGCGGCGACCGTGGCCGGTGCGAAACCGGAAGGAATACGCTCAAGAGGTGTCAGGTCCCACCCACACACGATGGCCTCGTCCTGGAAGCGCGACTTCGCGAGCGGCCTCGTCATCCTTCTTCCGGTTCTCGTGGTCGCGTACGTGGTCTTCTGGCTCTACAACAACCTGACCCGAATTCCCATTCCGATCGATTCCCCACCGCTCCGGGTCGCTCTCACGCTGGTGGTGTTCGTCCTGCTGGTCTTCGCCATCGGCTACATGATGCGGACGGCTGCGGGCTCCATCTTCGAGTCTGTCCTCGACGACCTGATGAACCACTTGCCCGGCCTCCGGGTCGTCTACAACGCATCGAAGATGGCCGTCGACACCGCACTCAGCGGGACCGACGAACTCCAGACGCCCGTCAAACTCGAGGTCTGGGGCGGCCTCCGGATGACCGCATTCAAGACCGGAAAGACAACCACCGACGGTCGGGACGTCCTCTTCCTGCCGACCGCGCCGAACATCACGACCGGGTTCGTCATCGAGGTCGATCCCTCCCGGTACGTCGAGGCCGACGAGCGCGTCGAGGACGCCCTCACTCGCATCCTCAGTGCCGGATTCGGCGACGCGGACGAGATGGGCCGCTCGGTCGCCGAGCTCGTCGAGGAGTCCGATGCCGGGGACGCCGCCCCGGGGGATGGCCCGGACGACTCGGAGGCCCCAGCAGAGACCTGACCGACGGGATTCCCGACGATCGGCAGTGACCGACGCCCTTTTTGCGGGGGCATTTCGAGACTCATTCCAACGCCTGCTCGGTCTACACCCGGCCGTGGCGGATTGGCGTTGATCCCGGCCTACCCCATCACATTTTTGGGATGCTTCCCAACTCCGGTATGCTTATGCCCGGGGAGTCACAACATTCGTCCATGCAAGAGCAGGCCGCGCGACCTCCGGGGCCCGACGAGGTCGCGACCCTGAAGGAACTCGCGCTGCTCGGGAGCCTCGCGGGGGAGGAGAAGCTCTCGTGTGGCGTCCTCGCCGACCGCCTCGACGTGTCGACGCAGACGGCATCTCGACGGCTCCAGGCCCTCGAGGACGCGGGCCACCTCGCGCGGGACGTCGTTAGCGACGGGCAGTGGGTCGAACTGACCCCTGCCGGCGAGCGCCACCTCCGGGGAGAGTACGAGGACTACCGTTCGCTCTTCGAGGGTGACGATGGCGTCGAACTCGCCGGGACAGTTACCAGCGGCATGGGCGAGGGCCGCCACTACGTCACGCTTCCCGGCTACATGACCCAGTTCAGGGAGAAGCTCGGCTACGAGCCCTACCCCGGGACGCTCAACGTCGACCTCGACGAGGCGGGCGTCCGGGGGCGCAGTCGCCTCGACGCGGTCGACCCCGTCGTGATCGAGGGCTGGGAGGACGACGAACGGACCTACGGCCCGGCGTACTGCTACCCGGCAGTCTTCGACGTCGACGGTGACGGGTACGAGCCTGCACACGTCATCTCGCCCGAGCGCACCCACCACGGCTCGGACAGCCTGGAGCTCCTCGCCCCCGAGCGGCTCCGGGACGTGTTCGACCTGACTGACGGCGACGAGGTGGTCGTCCGTGTCCCATAGCACCGAGCAGACCGCGTACGGCCCCGCAGTCGCCGACGCGGTCGAGGCCTTCCGCCGCGGGAACCCGGTCTGCATCCACGACGCCGCCGACCGCGAGGGCGAGACCGACCTCGTCTATCCGGCCAGCGCCGTCGAGCCACGGGACGTCGCCCGCCTCCGGAACGAGGCCGGCGGCCTCGTCTGCGTGGCCGTCTCCGACGGGGTCGCGGACACCCTCGATCTCCCATTCGTTCAGGACGTCATCGACCACCCCGTGGCAGCCAACCACGACCTCTCGTACGACGACCGCTCCTCCTTTTCCCTGACGGTCAACCACCGCGACACCCGGACGGGCATCACCGACGAGGACCGGGCGCTGACCATCGCCGACCTCGGTGCCCTCGCGGCCGATCCGGATCCGAAGACCTTCGCGGAGACCTTCCGGTCCCCGGGACACGTCCACATCCTCCGGGGCGCCCCGGACCTCCTCGCGGACCGGGAGGGCCACACGGAACTCGGGCTGGCGCTCGCGGAGGCAGCCGCCGTCCCCCCGGCCGTTGTGGTCTGCGAGATGCTCGACGACGAGACCGGTGAGGCGCTCGCGCCCACGGCCGCGAAGGCCCACGCCGACCGCCACGATGTCCCCTACGTCGAGGGCGCGACCCTGAGCGAGCGGTTCCAGTAGGTCCGAAGCGCGTAGCGTCGGGCGCCAGCGTGTCCCGAGTGGGTCGTCCATCCCGTGGACCAACCAGGGCCGGGTTGCCACGCCACGGCGTCCCACGGAAACCCTTAAGAAGCGATTGGGCGAACGCCAACCAATGACCTTCGACGAGATGGACGTCGACACGATCTGGATGGATGGAGAGTTCGTCGCCTGGGACGAAGCCGAGGTCCACGTCCTCACACACGGCCTCCACTACGGCACGGGAGTCTTCGAGGGCGTCCGGTGCTACGACACCGAGCGGGGGCCCGCAATCTTCCGCTGGGAGGAGCACCTCGACCGGTTCTACGACTCCGCCAAGCCCTACGACCTCGAGATCCCCTTCGAGCCCGACGAACTGACCGACGCGACGCTGGAACTCATCCGCCGGGAGGACCTGGCCTCCTGTTACATCCGGCCGATCGCGTTCTACGGGTACGGGATGCTGGGGCTGAACCCCAGCGAGTGCCCCGAGCGGGTCGCCATCGCCGTCTGGCCCTGGGGCGCCTACCTCGGCGAGGAGGCCCTCGAGGAGGGCGTCGACGTCGCCGTCTCCTCCTGGCGGAAGTACGCCTCCAGCCAGATCCCGACGAGCGCGAAGACGACGGGATCCTACGTCAACAGCGTCCTCGCGAGCCTTGAGGCCAAGCGCGACGACTACGTCGAGGCAATCCTCCTGAACAAGGAGGGCAACGTCGCCGAGGGGCCCGGCGAGAACCTGTTCCTCGTCCGCGACGGCGAACTCTACACCCCCGGCCTCGCGGAATCCAACCTCGACGGCATCACCCGCCGGACCGTCATCGACCTCGCGGGCGACCTCGGGTACACCGTCCACGACGAGGCGACCGTCTCCCGGAGCGAACTCTACACCGCCGACGAACTGTTCTTCTCGGGGACCGCTGCGGAGGTCACGCCCATCCGCAGTGTCGACGACAACCAGGTCGGCAAAGGCACCAAGGGGCCCGTCACCGACGAGATCCAGACGAAATTCTTCGACATCCTCGAGGAGGCCCCCGCCGAGTACGACGACTGGTTTACCTTCGTCTGAGGGTTGGCTCCGTGCGGGCGTGGACTCGTCCTCGGTTTGGCCAGGATCGTTCTTTGTCCGTTCACACGAGAATCTGAGTCTGCGACCGGAAACAGTCGGCAGGCCCTCGGCCCGCTCGCTGGAGTTCGCGGGACGAGCACTGCAACCGCACCCACCCAGAACGCCCTCGGCCCGCTCGCCGGCGCTTAGCAGGATATCCTCAGTCGCTTCGCTCGGTCACCGGC
>JAZKTI010000036.1:0-15042 GCA_036625635.1 Haloarculaceae archaeon | reverse complement strand
CCCGCCATCTCTCCCCCTACCTGCCATCTCCACCCCCACCCGCCATCTCTCCCCCTACCTGCCATCTCCACACCCACCCACAGCTTGTATCTCACGCAGTCCGGTACTCGACGGCCGTAATCCGCCCTCGCCAGTAGGGCTCGGGGCCCGCCGGTCCCTCCCAGGCCACCTCGGCCGCCGTCGGAATCGTCATCCCTGCCCGGCGTTCGTACTCCGGTAGGTGCCGATCCAGGGTGCCCGATCGCCGGTATCCTGGCGATACCGGTCGGCGGTGACGCGGTCGACGAGGCCCGCCTCGTCGACGTGGAAGACCACACTCGCAGTCACGCCGCCATCGACGATCGTGGCCCGGGCTCGCTCGTCGTCGAGTCCCTCCCAGGAAATCCCGGCCGCGGGCAGAAGGGCCGTCGGGAACCGGGGTGTCTCCGCGAGGTATCGCTGGAGCTCGGCCTCGTTCATGGCCGGGTCCGGTCCTTCCCTGGCGACTGGCAGGGCACCGAGGAGGGTCGCTCGGAGCCACCCATCGCCGTCGACGTAGCCGTCGAGCACCCTGGCGGAGACGAGGGCTGGGAGAGCGACGTCGGCGTCCCAGACGTAGGCTGGCGGCGACACCGAATAGACACCCGTCGCCTCGAAGGGTCGCCAGGATCCCTCGGGACCCCCGAGTCGTACCTCGCCCGCCTGGGTCAGGCTGCGGCCCTCGAGGTGGGGTTGACCCGGCTCCTGGACCGTTTCGAGGTACCGGCGGATCGGTGCCGGGAGGTCCCCGAGGGTGTCGGCTTCGTACGGTTCGGAGGTAACCGGGCCCATCGCGGCCTCGACCTGCTGACGGGTGTCCTGGACGGAGGCGCTCACTCGACGTCGCCGCAGCCGGCGGCGCCGGCCTCGGCAAGCCCGGCCAGCCCGGCGGCCACAGCTCTGGCAGCAACTCGACGTGGGCGTCCACGCGGGAGGAGCATGACTGTGCTCGGTGGCCCAGTCCAAAATCGAAGTCGGTCTCTCAAATCCGATGAGAACAGTCCACCGTTCGATCAGGCGTCCGTCCGGGTCTCGTGTTCCCTGGACCCGTCCTCGTGGGCGAGTCGTTCACCGGTCGCGTCCGCTCGCGAGGCGTCTTCTGAGTCGCTTCCGAACAAGGAGTGGAGCGCGAACGTGACTCCGGCGTACGTCCCGAAGGCGATCACGAGAACCGATCCGACGAGGCTCAGGACGACCCCTTCCAGGCCGCCGAATCCGACGGGTGGGACCATACGCAGGCTTGCGAATCCGACGGGTTAGGTGGATCGGCTCACGCCGGTTGGTCGAGGGCACCTCTCGCGACGCCTCACTCCGCCTGCCGACTCGCCGAGGCTCGCGTGTCGACGCCGGGACTGTAGAAATTGACGGGCTCGCGGGCCGGCCGGTCGAACCCGTTCGCGGCGAACAGGGTGTTCGTCGCCTCCTCGACGCGCGCCTCGTAGAGGGGCCACGGATCGTGGTCGATGGCCGCGTACCGGAGGGCCCCGCCCGACGTTTCGGTGTAGTACCGGGAGCGCTCCGTGAGGAACCAGGCCAGCGTATCCCGCTCCGCGAACAACCGGTCTCCGGTGGCGCCGTAGGTGGCCCGGTAGGTGACCGGGCGGGCACCGGGGTGGCGCCGCCGGCTCTCGAAGCGGATGCCATGGTCCTCCACGTCGAGATCGATGCGGGCATAGTAGTAGGGGAGGTGGTGGAAGACGCGAGCGCCGAGGACCCCGAGGAGGCCCTGGGCGTCGAGGCTGAAGAAGTAGACGCCCGGAACGCCGTCGTGGGTGACGTACGTCCGCAGGTTCAGTTCGGGGAGCGACAGGCCCCAGCCGGCCGGCCACCACGTTGGGCGGACGTCCACGTTCGTGAAGGGAACGACCGAGAGCCACGCGTCCCCATCGACGGTGTCGACGGCGAGGCGATCCGGGAGGTGGGCGGCCACGATATCGGGCGCCACGGGCCAGTTGGCGAACAACACGTGACGCCAGCCCATGTTGAGCGAGACCGGCATGCTGTCGGTCCCTACGGTGGGCAGGCTGAAATGCTCACCCGGGAATCTCGACCGGCTGGAACGCCCGGAGGCCGAAGTAGCTGAGGAGGACGGCGCCGAACCCGACCAGGCCAACGGTTCCCGTGGCGATGACTCCCAGGTACGGGACGAACCCGACAATCTCGAGGCCGACGAGCAGGACACCGACGCCGGCCGCGGCGGCCAGGTCCGATCGGGCACCGGGACGAGGTCGGCGGCGAGGCCGAAGGAGACGGGGAAGCCGAGGCAGAGGGCCATCGAGCCCGCGAGGATCCAGACGCCGAAGCCCGCCACGGTCCGGATCCCCGGAGCCAGGACGGTGAGGACGAACTGGAGGAGGAGGACGGCGAGCAGGACGCAAAGCTTCGTCCGCAGGTCCGTACTCCAGCCCCGACGGTCCATCGTCAAGCCGGTGGCGACGGCGACCACGACGGTCGCGAGGGCCATGACGCCAATCCAGACGGAGACTGCCGTTCGCGAGAGGCCGACGACGCGGGTACCCAGGTCGATGAGCCCGAGCTGGACGAAGGTGATGGTGTAGTAGTACCCGGGCGCTCATCAGGGCCACGAACAGCAAGTAGCCGACCACGACCGGCTAGGTGCGCTCCCGGAGGTGGTGGGTGAATCGCACGCAAATCCCTGTCGGCGTCTCGCGGCCTGCGGGCAAAGAACTAAACCTGGAGGCCCTGCCGGATGGCGGACAGCTGATGTGAGATAGGGAGCGAGTGGGGATGGGTGAGCGAGTGGGGATGGGTGAGCGAGTGGGGATGGGTGACTGATTGGGGTCCGTGCTTGCCGGGGCCCTGGCTGATTGAGAGCAGTGGGCGCTCGTGGTCCCCCTGCGGGAAACGGGGAAAATCGTTTGGAGTTGGGCCGCCACGTCCAGTCATGACCGACGACGGCGGGCCAGACGCCGACCCGTTGCCCCCCGACCCATCGGATAGCACCTCCCCAGAGACGGGGCTCCCGGATTCGGACCCGCTCGCGTTCCTCGCGACCCACCCCGACCTCCCGGTCGACCTGGCGATGGAGCTGCTCAGCTTCGACACGCAGAACCCCCCTGGAGCCACCGCCGACCTCGTCGACTGGGTCGCCCAGGAGTTCCACGACCTCGGGTTGGCGACCGAGCGAGTCACCGTCGATCCGGCGAAGCCCAACCTCCTCGCGACCCTGGCGGGCGAGACCGACCGGGTCCTCTGTTTCGACGGCCACCTCGACACCGTCCCCTACGATGCCGACGAGTGGGCCGCCGACCCCCTGGGTGACCGCGACGGGAACCGGATCTACGGCCGTGGCGCGACCGACATGAAGGGGGCAGTGGCCGCCATGCTCGCGACGGCGCGGGCGTACGTCGCGACGGACACGACGCCGCCGGTCACGCTGCTGTTCGCCCTGGTCAGCGACGAGGAGACCGGCGGCGACGCAGGGCTTCCGGCGGTGCTCGAGGGGGACCACCTCGCTGCCCAGGTCGACGCCGACCTCCGGCCTGCGGACGCCTGCCTCATCGGCGAGCCCACCTGCGAGCAGGGCCGACACTCGGTCACAGTGGCCGACCGCGGCTCGATCTGGCTGACACTCTCCGCGGAGGGAGAGGCCGCACACGGCTCGCGCCCCATGCTCGGGGCGAACGCGATCGACCGACTCTACGGGGCGGTCGAGACCCTCCGGGAACGCTTCGGTGAGCGGCGGCTCGACAGTGACGCCGACGTGGGCCCGATCGTCGAGGAGTCCGTCGAATACTACGAACCCATCATGGGCGCGGACGTCGCCCGCCGACTCTTCGAGTACCCGACCATCAACCTGGGCACCTTCGAGGGCGGCGACGCGATCAACTCGGTACCCCAGTCCGCCACCGCGGAGATCGACATCCGGCTGACCGCGAGCGTCGAGACCCCCGACCTCCTCGCGGAGGTGCGGGCGTGTGTCGACGACTGCGAGGGGATCACCGTCGCGGACGTCTCCTGGAGCGTCGGGAGCGCGGTCGCCATCGACGCGCCCGTGGTGGATGCGACCGTCGCTGTCGCCCACGCGGCCACCGGCGAGCGGATCTACCGCCGGAGCGCGACCGGCGGCGGCGACGCGAAGGACCTCCGGCACGCCGGCATCTCGACCGTCGAGTTCGCCCTCGCCACGGATACCGCCCACGCCGTCGACGAGTACACGACGACGGACATCCTTCGGGCGAACGCCCGGATCTACGCGGCCCTGCCCGAGGCGTTCGCCGAGCGAGTGTAACTCGTCTGGGCGACTGTGTCTCTGGGGAGGCGAATGCTCTCACCTGCCTCCCTGGCGTTGCTGTGACTGTATCCGCACCCGCAAACAGCCCGAGCGCCCTCACCCCGCCCGCTCGCGGCTCACTTCGTTCGCCGTCGGAGCACGCTCCGCCGAGCCCCCGCTGGCTTCTCTCGCGGGAACGCCGAGGGACTCGCTTCGCTCGTCCCTCGAGCCCTCCTTCGGCCTTCGGCCTCACGAGGACGCCGCTCGCACGTGACCTGGCCTCGCTGTCTCGCGGCTCACCGGCTCGCTGTCTCGCGGCTCACCGGCTCGCTGTCTCGCGGCTCACCGGCTCGCTGTCTCGCGGCTCACCGGCTCGCTTCGCTCGCCGAGAGAACGAGTTCGCTCGAGCCACCGTCAGAGCAAGCTCTGACGAGCTCCCCCTCGGTCGCACGCTCCCTCGGGGGACCCTCGTTCGCTCCTTTCACTCACTCACGAGGACACCGGCTGGCCAGTCCGGGACGCTCCCTTCGGTCCCGTCCCGCGCCGCTCGAGCCACGCGCCGCTCGGCCACGCTGTCGCGGTCGCTGTGCAGGATATCTTCGCACCCTCCGGTCGCTCGCCAGTGCCTGCAGAGCGACTATACAGAGCGCGAGCTGAGAGGCGGCTTCGCCGCCCCCTTGTAAGATGCCGACGGACCCGGCCGCGAGCTTCCCCGTTTCAGTCCGCCAGGTATACACATTCTGGTCGCTGAGTATGGGCCGCATGGCCAGTTCGCCTCGGCATCCGGCTACCTGGCGGATTGAAAGGGCGGGGCGGGGCCGGGGTGCCGCGACCGGAGGGAACGGCACCTTCTGCTCGAACGGCGTCCTCGTGAGCGAGTAGAATGAGCGAACGGGCGGCTCGAAAGACGAAGGTAGTGAGTCTCTCGGCGAACGCAGTGAGCCGTGAGAGACGGTAGCCGGCGCTCAGCAGGCCCTATCCGAACGAGCGCTGTGAGGACGAGCGAAGCGAGACCTCCTATTGAGCGAGCGGCGGAGCCGCGAGCAAGCGAGGGAGGATATCCTGCTGAGCGTCGGCGAGCAGGCCCAGGGCCTTCTGGCTGATGCGGTGAGAACTCGAGCAACAACTGGCGCGAGCGGAGGGGTGCGTCCAGGCCTTTGCAGTTGCGAGTCCCGTTTCACCGAGTGCTAACTGGGCCGAGGGCCTCAATCCCGGACAGAACTACAGTTCGTCACCCACAGGCATCCGATCAGTGGTAGGCCTTCTCGCCGGCCTCGATGGGCACCTCGAGCCAGTTCTCCGTCGGCGGCAGCGGACACTCGTAGCGGTCCGAGTAGGCACAGGTCGGGTTGTAGGCCCCGTTGAAGTCGAGGATCCACTCGCCGTCCTCGGTCTGGTGGACGTCCGCCTCGAGGTCGATGTACCGTCCGGCCCCGTAGGTCTCGTCACCGCTGGTCTCGTCCCTGAACGGGACCCAGAGCCGCTCATCGTGCGGGTCGCTCTTGTAGGCCCGGATGGCGACCTCCTCGCCTTCGATTTCGACGCGGAACTCGCCCCACTCGAGGTACTCCTGCTCGCCCCCGGTACTGGTCCCGACCGTGAGGGCCTCCTTCTCGTCGAACTCGTGGAGGGGCACCACGAACCGGTAGTCCAGGTCGGGCGGGTAGTAATCCAGGCCGTCGAAGTCCCCGCGCTCGGCGCGGGGAATCGGCGAGTTCGGGTCGTTCCCGAAGTATCGATCCTTCTCCTCGCGCTCCCGCTCGATTGCGACTGTCCAGTCACTGCTCATGCTCGAAGGTATGGGCCGGGGGCACTAATGTCCGTCCGTGGAAACACGGGGAACGATTTTGCCCGCGGGCGACCTACCACCCAATGTATGGGAGATACCTTCGTCGTCGTCGGCGGGGACGCCGCCGGGATGAGTGCTGCGAGCAAGGCAAAGCGGGAAGACTCCGATCTCGACGTGGTGGTCTTCGAGAAGGGCGAGTATGTCTCGTATGCGGCCTGCGGCATGCCCTACTACGTCAAGGGCGAGGTCGAGACGATCGACGACCTGGTGCAGATCACACCGGAGGAGTTCCGCGAGGAGCGCGACGTCGACCTCCGGACCCACCACGAGGTCGTCGAGGTCGACACCGACGCGAGGGAAGTCACCGTCGAGCCCCAACCCGGGGCAGCGGACGCCGCAGGGGAGTCGGCCGGCGAGCGGTTCACCCAGGCCTACGACGACCTCCTGATCGCGACGGGGGCGAGCGCGATCGAACCGCCGTTCCCCGGTATCGACCTGGACGGCGTCTTCACCATCCACGCGCTCGACGAGGCCGACGCCATCCACGAGTACGTGGCCGAGACCGGCGCGGAGACGGCAGCGATCGTCGGCGGCGGCTACGTCGGCATCGAGATGGCCGAGGCACTCGACGGGCGCGGGCTGGACGTCTCGCTCTTCGAGATGCTGCCCCACGTGCTCCAGCCCTTCGGCGAGTCGGTCGCGACGGTGATGGAGGACCACCTGGAGAAGCAGGGCGTGGCCCTCCACCTCGAGACCGCCGTCGAAGGCTTTTCGGGGCGCTACGAGGGCGGCGTGAAGGGCGTCGACCTCGAAGACGGCGAGGAGACCCCTGCCGACGTCGTGATCGTCGGGGTGGGCGTGGCACCGAACAGCGACCTCGCCGAAGCGGCCGGAATCGTGATTGGCGAGACGGGGGCCGTGGCGGTCGACGAGTACGGACGGACGACCGTCGACGACGTCTGGGCCGCCGGCGACTGCGCCGAGGCGACACACGTGGTGACCGGCGAGGCCGACCACGTCCCGCTCGCGCTGACGGCGAACCGGGCCGGCCGCGCGATCGGCGAATCCGTCGCCACCGGCGACCTCCGGGAGACCGGCGGGATTGCAGGGACGGCCATCGTCAAGGGCTTCGACCTGGGGGCCGCCAGGACCGGCGTTCTCGACGAGGAACGAGCCGAGGCGGCCGGCTTCGACCCCGTCTCGGTCGAGATCCAGGCCGCCTCGCGGGCACACTACTACCCGGGCGCCGAGCAGGTGACTGTGAAGCTCGTGGCCGACGCCTCGTCCGGACGGGTGCTCGGGGCGAGTATCGTCGGGAAGGAGGGCGCAAAGCGGATCGATACCGTGGCGACCGCCCTTCACGCCGGCATGGCCGTCCACGACCTGGAGCAGCTGGACCTGGCCTACGCGCCCCCCTTCAGTCCGGTCTGGGACCCCGTGCTGACGGCGGCAAAGGTCCTGGGCGGGAAACTGTAGGGCGGGCGGTCGGTGTTGTCGGGGTCGACAGTCCTACGCGGTGCCTCGGTTTCCCGGAGAGATGTCGCTGCTCGATCCGTCTACTTCTTCTCCTCGAACATTTGGGGGTCGCGATCCGTCCGATCGCTGCTGGCTCGGGGACGGCTGGAACCCAAGGAGGGGCTAGTCCACCAGGACCGGCTGGTCACCACCGCAGTGAGCCGATCAGACCAGCAACTGGATGTCCGAGTCGGCCATGTGCTGGAGGGCGGTCGCAGCGCCGACCTCGGTCGTGACTCCGTCGATCAGGTCCGCCTCCTCGTAGTCCATCAGTTCCATCGTCATCTGACAGGCCTGGAGGTCCACCCCCTGGTCGAGGCTGAGATCGATGAGTTCCCCGATCGAGGCGGTGCCGTTGTCGTCGATTTTCCGCTCCATCATGCGGGTCGCGAGAGAGTCCATGCCGGGCAGTGCCGCCAGGGCGTTGGGCATGGGCATGCTGGGGTTGCCGACGGCGCTCAGTTTGAGGTTCGCGGCCTTCTCCTCGTGGAGCACGTCGAGGCCCCAGAAGGTGTGGAAAACGACGACGTCCCACCCGAAGGCCGCCGCGGTGGATGCCAGGATCAGCGGGGGATAGGCCATGTCGAGGCTTCCCTGGGTGGCGATGATCGTCATCTGTCTTGTGTCGTCGTCCGAGTCGGCCTCGGCGACGCTCTCCTCGATATCCTCGATCCGGGACTCGAGGCTCGCCAGGTCTGGCACCTCCCCGGGTGCGTCCGCGTCCGCGTCGGCATCACCGACGTCGGGGGTGTCCGTACTCATGTCACTCAGTTTTGCGCACGTAGTGGGTGTACAGGTCCTCGCCCTCCTCCTGGTCGAGGAGTTCGACCCCGTCTGAGGAGTCGGCCCAGCCGGCGATGTCGCTCATGCTGCCGGAGTCCGTCGAGCGGACCTCCAGGACGTCGCCGCCGCTCAGGTCATCGGCGGCTTGTTTGGTCTTGACGACCGGAATCGGGCAGTTCTGTCCCTGCACGTCGAGTGTCGTGGTGACGTCGATCTCCGTTGCCATGTGTACTCGCGTCCGTCTTGGACGTGAGGCACAATATCGATGTGGGGGTGAAAAGGATGTTGATTCGTGGGGAAATACCCGTTAGTGTAAGCTCGGACCCCCTGTCAGACGGGACTTTATGTCTTCTCGTTACCATATCGAGAACAGTGCACCCCCGGGACGACCACTGAGTATTGTATGAACTATGGATTTCTATGGGAAGGCTTATGTGGGATACACCGATAGAAGGCACTGACGGATGAACGAAGACGACTTCCCGACCCCAGAAGTCGACGTGGAATCGATCGCTCCGCAGACGCTGAAGGAGAGCATCGAGGCGGGCGAGGCGGTCACCATCCTCGACACGCGGGCGACGAGCGAGTACGAGGAGTGGGCCATCGACGGACCGACGGTGGAGTCGGTCAACGTGCCCTACTACCACTTCCTCGATGAGCCCGACGAGGAGAGGTTCGACCAGGTTCCCGAGGGCGACCCGGTGGTCGTCATCTGTGCGAAAGGCGGGGCGAGCGATTACGTCGCGAGCGTGCTGGCCCAGGAACGCGACATGGACGTCGTCAACCTCGAGGACGGGATGAACGGCTGGGCGAACATGTACGATCGCGTCGAAATCGAGGCCTACGACGGCCCCGGCCGCGCCTTCCAGTACCAGCGGCCGTCCAGTGGTTGTCTGGGGTACCTCGTCGTCTCCGACGGCGAAGCCGCTGTGATCGACCCGCTCCGGAACTTCACCGATCGGTACGTCGCGGACGCGGAGGCGTTCCACGCGACGCTCCGGTACGCCTTCGACACGCACATCCACGCCGACCACCTCAGCGGCGTCCGAGCGCTCGAGGAGCACAGCGTCGAGGGCGTTATCCCCGAACCGTCGGTCGACCGCGGCGTCACCTACGACGAGGACGTCGCGACGGCCGCCGACGGTGACACCTTCGAGGTGGGCGAGGCCACCGTGGAGACGGTCTTCACGCCTGGCCACACCTCCGGAATGACGTCCTACCTCGTCGGCGAGAGCCTCTTGACGACCGGCGACGGCCTGTTCGTCGAGAGCGTCGCCCGGCCGGACCTCGAAGAGGGCGACGAGGGAGCAGCGGACGCCGCCAGGGAGCTCTACGAGACGCTCCAGGAGCGGATCCTCACGCTGCCAGAGGACACCACCATCGGCGGCGGGCACTTCAGCGACGCTGCCGAACCCGCGGCGGACGGCACCTACACCGCACCGCTTGGCGACCTCGTCGAGGAGATGGAGGCGCTCACGATGGACGAGGACGACTTCGTCGACCTCGTGCTCGCCGACATGCCCCCGCGGCCGGCGAACTACGTCGCCATCATCGAGACCAACCTCGGCCACCAGGCCGTCGACGACGAGGAGGCCTTCGAACTCGAACTGGGTCCGAACAACTGCGCCGCCAGCCAGGACGCGCTGACCGGGGACTGATCCGGTGGTGTCCAGGTGATCGAAGTCACGGCGGTAGCCGCTACCGGCCTCCTCTGGGTCGGCGGCGAGTCCCTGCTGGCAGGTGGCGAGTCCCTGCTGGCGGGCAGTAGGTCAATACTGGCCGGCATTCAGTCCCTGCTGGCTGGCAGCGGGCCACTCCTGGCCGGCGGTGGACGACCACTCCAGGCGGGCGCGCAGTCCGTCCTCGCCGACGGGCCAGCTCCGGCGGTCCTCCTCCAGGGTATCTTCGCCGACCCCTTCCCGAACGGCATCGAGCGGTACGCCATCGGTGGGCTCCTTGTGGGTCTGGGAACGGCGGTGATCTACCTCGGAACGGGGCTCATCGCCGGCGCCAGTACCTTCCTCGAGTCGACGCTGTCGTACGTCTCGGGGCAGGCGCAGTTCCACCAGTTCCGGGGCTCGCGTGACTGGCGCATCGTGTTCACGGGCGGTATCGTCGGCGGGGCGGCCGTCTACACCCTCCTCGTCCAGGGCGGGGCCTGGACGACCGACGTGCAGTGGTGGCGCCTCCTCGGCGGGGGCGTTCTCGTCGGCGTCGGCACCCGGCTGGGCAAGGGCTGTACCTCCGGTCACGGGGTCTGTGGCGTCGGCTCGGCCTCGGTGACGTCGGTGGTCAACGTGGTCCTGTTCATCGCCGTCGCCGTGGGGACGGCCCTGCTGGTCCAGAGCCTTGGGGTGACGCCGTGAGCCGACGGCGCCACCCGCTGTTCTACCCGCTGATCCTGGCGGGTGGTCTGCTCTTCGGGTTCGGCCTCGCCTACAGCCACATGGCACGCCCCGAGGTCGTCCTGGAGTTTCTGCAACTGGCGGACTTCGGCCTCCTGTTCGTGATGGGCGGGGCAGCCGTGGTGACGGCGACGGTTTTCACCCTCTCGACGTGGTTCGGAGGCAGCGCTCCGCTGACGGGCCGGTCATATCACCGGCGGATCCGAGCCCTGGATCGTAACGTCCTCGCCGGAGGCGTCATCTTCGGCGTCGGCTGGGGTGTCACCGGGATCTGTCCCGGTGCGGCCTTCGCCAGCCTCGGCCTCGGCAACCTCCCCATCATCTGGGCCTTCGTCGGTATGTTCGTCGGCGCCTACATCCAGGGTGCCTGGCGCAGCCGTCGCGCCGATAGTGACGTCGGTACGGCCAGCGCCGACTGAGTAAAAGGACGTGGATAGGGGGAGGGCCGACTGACCGAATGCCCCTCGAGGCTGCTGGCGCCGACCCACCGACTGGCCGTCGAGGCCGCTGACGCCGACTGACTGAAGGACCATCGAGATGGCCGGCGGCGGCCAGATCCGATCCGGATCGCGCGCGCACCGATACGCCAACCGACTATCCCACCCCATAACACCCGCCCCCGTTTTCCTGCCACCATGGTCGATCCCGGAACCCTCCTCACGCTGGCCGTCGCCCTCCTCGCAAGCGGCGTGATGGCCTGGGTCATCGGCGCGGGATCCAGCGGCGCGACGCCGTTCGCGGCTGCTGTCGGCGCGAACGCCATCTCCATCCTCCGCGCGGCGCTCCTGGTGGGGGTCCTCGTCTTCCTCGGCGCGGCCCTCCAGGGCGGGAGCGTCTCACGGGCCGTCGGCACGGAACTCGTCGGCGGCGTTGCACTGCCGCCCGTGGGCGTCATCGCCGCCCTCGTCATCGGCGCCGGACTCATGCTCGTCGGCATCTTTACCGGCTATCCCATCGCCACGGCCTTCACCGTGACCGGTGCCATCGTCGGCGTCGGACTCGCTCTCGGGGGGACGCCCGCCTGGGGCAAGTATACCGAAATCGTCGCCCTCTGGGTCCTCACGCCGCCCCTGGGTGGGGGCGTCGCTTACGCCCTCGCCAGTACGCTCCCGCGGGAAGGCGTCCCAGAGTCCACCAGCGTCCCGCTGCTTGCAGGCCTCGTCGGCGCGGTGGTGGCCAACGTCCGGTTCAGCCTCCTCGGCGGTATCGCCGGGACGTCCGGCCCGGCGTCGTCAATAGCGGCAGCATTTTCTGCAAGGGTCGGCCTCGATCCCCTCGCGGGCCGAGCCGCGGTGACGCTGGGGATCGCCGGCCTCGTGATCCTCCTCCTCAGGTGGGCGATAGGTCGCGATCAACCCGCCGCTATCCGTCGGTTTCTGGTCGTGCTCGGCGGACTGGTCGCCTTCTCCGCGGGCGGGAGTCAGGTGGGGCTGGCGGTCGGCCCCTTGCTGCCCCTGCTCTCGGACTTCGCCGTGCCCGTGACCGCCGTCCTCGTCGCCGGCGGCCTCGGCATGCTGGTGGGCGCGTGGACGGGCGCACCCCGGATGATCAAAGCGCTGTCCCAGGATTACGCCTCGCTCGGGCCCCGCCGGGCGATCTCGGCGCTTGTCCCGTCGTTCGTCATCGCACAGGTCGCGATCCTCCTGGGCGTCCCCGTGTCCTTCAACGAGATCGTCGTCAGCGCGATCGTGGGGAGTGGCTTCGCTGTCGGAGGGTTTGGAAGCACGAGCCCGGCCAAACTGGGCCGAACCGTCCTCGCCTGGATCGGGTCGTTCGTCCTGTCCTTCGTGCTCGGATACGGCCTCATCGTCCTCCTCGCGCCGCCCTAATCCACCCAATCGATGCTACCTGGGGACTCTTGCGTTGGTGCCGCCGGGTCAGACCGCTCGGCGCTCCGTGCAAGCGCGCGCCCGCCACCAGCGTGCTGGGGGTCCTCAGGCCCCGCGATCGTCCGATCGACCACCTCCCCGGAGCGATAAGTTATGCATAGCATCGGATGGGTTACCGGTTGCCCAGGCGTGTATAGTATTGTACGGCCATCCCAAAACCGTTAAGGGGGCCAGCAGAGTACGGGGAACCGAGTAGAACAGCATGATGTGTACAAAACCGCACCGTCGCACGAGAACCCACACGGACGAATCATGATCGGAGCGAGTTCCCTTCCCGTCGAGGCCCTGCGCACGGTCGGTCTCGTCCTCGTCGAAGCGATGATCCTCTACGTGGGATACGGCGTTTTGACCTCGGCTCTTGAACCCCGCCTGACCGAGGCACTACGGAACAGATGATCGGCGGTCTCCTCGGCTCGGGGATGGCGCTGACGGCACTGTTCGTCGCCTTCGGAGTGCTCATCGGCATCCTCTTCGGGTTCTTCGGCATGGGCGGCTCCTTCCTGGTGACCCCGGCACTCATCGTCATGGGCTACCCCTCCCGCGTCGCCGTCGGGAGTGGCCTGGCCTTCGTCTTTGGGACGGCAGTGATCGCGACGCTCAAACACCGTGACCTCGGCCAGGTCGACTACAAGCTGGGGGTCTCGATGATCATCGGGACCACCCTCGGCATCGAGGTTGGCAAGGAGATGGTCGTTTTCCTCGAGGCGATGGGCCGGGCCGGCCTGGTCATCAGCATCTCTTACGTCGGCCTGCTCGGTGGCATCGGCCTGTTCGTCACCCGCGAGGCTCTGAAGGGCGACGGTGGCGGCAGCATCGACCACGAGGAGGCCGACGGCGAGGTCGACGCCGACGACATCCCCGACATCGCAAAAAAGATTCAGAGCTACCACCTTCCGCCGATGATGACGTTGCGGGGCGGCATCCAGGTGTCGCTGTGGATGGTCCTCGTCGTCGCCTTCGCCACGGGTCTGCTCTCGGGCCTGCTGGGCGTCGGTGGCGGGTTCATCCGGATGCCGGCGCTGTTCTACCTCATCGGCGTCCCGGTGCCTATCGCCGTCGGGACCGACCTCTTCGAAATCGTCTTCTCGGGCGGTCTCGGGAGCCTCCTCTACGCCCAGCTGGGCGCGGTCGACCTGAGCATCGTCGTGCCGCTCCTCGCAGGGAGCGCGCTGGGTGCTCGGGTCGGTTCCGCCTCGACCAGCCTGGTCAACGAGGACGACATCAAGATCTACTTCGGCCTGATGCTCCTCGGCGGCGCCGTCGCCGTGGCGATCCAGGAGGCCGGCAAGGGCCTCGGAATCGGCATCGCGGAACCGCTCAGTCTCCTCATCATCCTCGCGTCCGCACTGATGGTCGCCGGCGCAGTCGTGGTTAGCTCGGTACGCGCGCTTCGTGAGGAAGGCGAGGCACGCAGAGCAGCGGCAGCAGACTGACCTGGCACGGTCGACCCCGGCCTGGTAATTCACTTTGTATACAATACTACCGGCAGCACCGATACAGCCATCTTTGCCGGTTTCTATGACGTCTCAGCGATCGACGACCACCGGCCCCCGGGCGACCGACCTCGGCGACGGGCGGGGACACGGAGTGTTGTGGGGTTTGCGCAAACCTTTTTGCAGAGCCAATCCAATTACCCTTGATGGCCAAATCGATGGTCGCCTATCTCCAGCAAGACATGGAGTGCGAGGGTCTCCTGGAGTGCTTCCACGGGCTCAAAGCACTGGACCGAGAGGTCTTCGAGACGCTGGTCGGCGCGGAGGAAGCCATGACAGTCGACGAGATCGCCGATACCGTCGAGCGCGAGCGATCGACGGCCTACCGATCGATCCAGCGTCTCCTCCAGGCTGGGTTCATCCAGAAGGAACAAATCAACTACGACCAGGGCGGGTACTACCACGTCTACATGCCCACGGATGCGGACCAGATCGCAGACGACATGCAGCGGACGCTCAACGACTGGTACGCGAAGATGGGACAGCTCATCGGCGAGTTCCGCGAGAAGTACACCGAGTCATCGGAAGAGGCAGTCCCTGCCGGGGACTAACGGCCCACTGGGGGTTTCGAGACCCGCCAGTCCGTGAGAACGTCCCTCATCGTATTAGTGCTTCCCGTACGTAGGAACGATACGGGACATGGAACCCGTCTCACTATGACAACAACACTTGAACTTGGCGACGACCTGGCCGACCGCATCGAGGCCCACCTGGAAGAGGGCGAGACCCCCGAGGAGTTCATAGCGGAACTCGTCTCCATGTACGAGACCGAGGGGGCCTTTCTCCAGGAGGGCTACTCGGAGTGAGCCAGGCAGCCGACCGGCCGTCCCCCCGGGACCCGGCCGGGTAGTCGCCGCCCCGGTTGCACCGGACTCGCCGACCGCCACGGTCGGCGACCCCGGAAAAATCACCAACT